>CAYWWM010000009.1:0-15836 GCA_964461735.1 uncultured Solibacteraceae bacterium
TGGCGATGGAGCCGACCGAGGGCATGGTGCGCGGCATGAAGGCGATTGACAGCGGCGGGCCGATCCGCGTCCCGGTGGGGAAGCAGACGCTCGGCCGCGTCATGAACGTCGTCGGACGGCCCGTGGACAACATGGGGCCGATCCAGACCGAGACGATGCATCCCATCCACCGGCTTGCCCCGGCCTTCGACCAGCAGAACGTGAATCTCGAGATGTTCGAGACCGGGATCAAGGTCATTGATCTCCTCGAACCCTACCTGAAGGGCGGCAAGACGGGGCTGTTCGGCGGCGCGGGCGTCGGCAAGACGGTCGTGATCATGGAGCTGATCCGGCGGATCGCGGAGCATCACGGCGGCGTCTCGGTGTTTGCGGGCGTGGGCGAGCGGACCCGCGAAGGCAACGACCTGTGGCTTGAAATGCAGGAAACGGGAGTGATTGACCCGAAGGACTGGAAGAAGTCGAAGGCGGCGCTGGTCTACGGCCAGATGACCGAGCCGCCCGGCGCGCGGCTGCGCGTGGGCCTGACGGGGCTGACCGTGGCGGAGTACTTCCGCGACGAAGAAGGCGCCGACGTGCTGCTCTTCATTGACAACATCTTCCGGTTTACGCAGGCGGGGTCGGAAGTCTCAGCGCTGCTCGGACGCATGCCGTCGGCCGTGGGATATCAGCCGAACCTGGCCACGGAGCTGGGCGAGCTGCAGGAACGCATCACCTCGACCAAGAAGGGTTCCATCACTTCGGTACAGGCCATCTACGTGCCGGCGGATGACCTGACCGACCCGGCGCCCGCCACCACGTTCTCGCACCTTGACGCCACCACCGTGCTCTCTCGGGCCATTGCGGAACTCGGAATTTACCCGGCGGTGGACCCGCTGGCTTCGACCTCGCGCGTGCTTGACCCGCACATCGTCGGCGAAGAGCACTACCGCGTGGCCAAGCTGGTGAAGAACATTCTGCAACGCTACAAGGACCTCCAGGACATCATCGCGATCCTGGGGATTGACGAGCTTTCGGAAGACGACAAGCTGACGGTCTCGCGCGCGCGGAAAATTCAGCGGTTCCTGTCGCAGCCGTTCTTCGTGGCCGAGCAGTTTACCGGCTTGCAAGGCAAGTACGTCAAGCTCCCGGACACCATCCGGGCGTTCGCCGAGATTGCCGAAGGCAAGCATGACTCGGTCTCCGAGCAGGCCTTCTTCCTGGTCGGCGGCATCGAGGAAGTGCTGGAGAAAGAAAAGAAATTGATGGCAACTGTTTAAGAGGAAGACGAGAAGTCAGGAGTCAGGAGTCAGAAGTCAGAAGTCAGAAGTCAGAAGAAAAGCAGCTCCCTCGTCGCTACGCTCCTCGGGATGACAGGTTTTCGGGGGTCTTTCTACTGACTACAGACTTGCTGACTTCTTGCTACTGACTCTTAAACCTCTGGCTTCTTGAATTCTTGACTTCTAACTTCTGCTTTTCTATGGACGAATCGTTTCGGCTGCGGATCGTGACACCCTACCGGGAAGTGGTGATGGAAGACGTGGGCGAGGCCCAGGTCCCCGGCAAGGAGGGCTATCTCGGCATCCTGCCGGGCCACGCGCCGCTGATCTCGGAATTGAAGGTCGGGGAGCTCAGCTACCGCCGAGGCCGCGAGTCAAGCCACCTGGCTGTCAGCGGAGGATTCGTCGAAGTTCTGCCGGACCGGGTGACGATCCTGGCGGAGACCGCCGAGAAAGCCGGCGAGATTGACGTGGCCCGCGCGCAGGCCTCTAAAGATCGGGCGGAAAAACGCCTCCGCAGCCTGGAGCCTGACCTGGACCTCAGCCGGGCCGCCGTCGCCCTCGAGCGCGCTCTCATTCGCTTGCAGGTCGCCTCCCGCAAGCGATAAACAATCCAGCTTCCCGTCCTCCAGAAGGAAGGGAGACCTCTCCATTCCAGATGAGCCCCCCTGATTGCCACCCGGTACTTTTGCCCTATTGGGTTTCTGGCAGAGATGGGCCATTGACGGGTCAGCTGGCCCGAACCAGAATGGATGCGCACGAGAATTTCGAGTTCAAGGAGCTAGGAACATGACTCGCCAAAGCTGGTTACGAGGGTCGTTGCCTGTTCTGCTTCTGTGGGTTCTGGCAGGCAATGCGGTCTGGGCGCAACAAGGAGACGAGCGCGGATTGGTTTTCTACGAATCGTTTTACGGAAGCGCGAATTCCCTCGGGATGGTCAATCGGCTGGACACCACGGTGGGTTACAAATTCAACCGGTTTGTCGAGTTCAACGTGAGCCTTCCGGTTTACTTCGTGAGGCCGTCCAGCAGCACCTCGGCGATCTTCGGGACGAGCTCTCAGAGCGGACTTGGCAATGTCTATAGTAATTTGCGCTTGACGCTCTCGAACCCAACGATCCGGTTTACGTCCGTCCTGACGGGAACAGCCCCGACCGGGGACGAAGTAAAAGGATTCAGCACCGGGCGGGCCAGCGTGGACTGGACCAACATCTTCGCCTACGACTTTCCTTGGGCTTCCCCGTATGTGAGCGCCGGGATCGCCAACACGATCTCCGACACGTCATTTTTCGTCCGCCCGTTCAGCACGATCGGTTTTGTCGGGCATGTGGAAGCCGGTTCTACCTTTCGAGTGAATCGTTTCAACAGCGTGGGCATCTCCGGTTACAAGGTGATGCCCTCCGGGGAGCAAACGATCATCAGCCGCGTCGTTCCCCGCGAAACCATCGTTCCCGCTGCTAGCACAACCACCGCCGCCCCCGCTCTCCCGGGACGGGGCAACGGCCGGGGTTTGGGGCTCGGTCGCACAAAAAGCTCCACGCCAGGGACAACGACGACCGTCACAACATTCGAGGTCGTTACAGAGACGCTGGTCGAAGCGGACCTCGCCAAAGACCATGGAGCCTCTGTGTGGTGGAATATCTCTCCTTCCTCTGCCGTGAGCTTCTATGCCGGCTTCAGCCGGAGTTTCCCCTTCGACCTGAATACCTTCTTCTTCGGAACAAGCCTGGACGTGGGGTCCCTGATCCGGCGAGCTCGACGGAATTAGCTGGCAGAGCGGGACTGCTGCGTTCGCTTCCCACGGGCGGACTGGAGCTTCTGGGAATTTGGGAATTTAGTACTATTGGCGATTCTGCCGATATTCGGATATACTATGTAGAGTTTCCGTCAAACGTCCCCCAGAGCGAGGAGGTTTGGAGTATGAAAAAGATTAGCGTTCTGGTAACGGTGCTGGCAGTTGCTCTGTATTGTGCCGATCTCCCAGGGATGGCGCAGCGTGGCCGGGGGGCAGGTGGCCCGCCTGCCGGGGTAGGCGCGCGGGGAGCGGCAGGTCACTCGGGCGCGCAGGCAGGCCGTCCCGGCGGGCCTCCAGGATTGGCGAACCGAGGCGGGGGCCCAAACCAGATCGGAGGGAATGCGGGCGGACCTCCCGGAGGGGGCAATCGGGGCAACCCAGGGAATCGCGGACAAGGCCCAGGTAATACCGTGGCCGGGGGACAGAGCGGTCGCCCCGAGAATCCCGGACCTCCCTCCGGCGGCCCTCCCGGACTAGCCAATCGAGGTGGACGGGGCAATCCGACGCCAGCCAATCAACCGCAGGGTCCTCCGGAATTTGATCCGGCTTTCCGAAACTACGGACAGTACAATGCGGCTCTGCACGTCTCGGAAAACCTCGGGATTCCGTTCGCGGATTTGAAACAGAAGATGGTGGTGGAGGGGCTCAGCCTGGGACAAGCCATCCAGGCTCTGCGTCCGGATCTGGATGCCGGGGCGGTCGCCGACGCAGTGCAGGGTGGCGGTCAGAACAATCGCCCCGAGAATCCCGGCCCTCCCAGCAATACGCCGGGCCAGGGGAACCAGGGGCAGGGTCAGGGGCAGGGTACTGGAATCGGCGGTGGGCAAGGAAACCGCCCGGAGAACCCCGGTCCGCCCAGCAGTAACCCCGGCCAGGGAAATCCAGGCCAGGGGCAGGGGACTGAAGTCGGCGGTGGACAAGGCAACCGCCCGTAGAACCCCGGTCCGCCCACTAATCCGTCCGGGCGGGGCAATCAAGGACAGGGGTAAGCGGGAGAACCAGGGGCGATAAACAGACTCTCCATTTCCTGTTGAAATTCACAGCGGAGAACCCTCTTGTCGGCCGGCAGGTACGGGAGAGGGTTTTTCGTTTCTCGATGGGCGCATGCGGATTTTTATGGTAATCTTAGATCGTGCCGCAAGGGCGCAGGAGAGAACATCTGCCCCGGGGTTGCAGTGACGGAAGGCTTTTGGAGACGATGCTTCCGTTCGGGTAGCTGAGCGTTTCTGTTCCTACCGCGAATCGAGGCCGTGCCGGGCCTCGAAAAAACCCAAAGCACTCAAAATGACCTGGTCCCGCGCGGGTTCCGTGCGTCCGTGTACGATGTCGGTGGACCGCAGCGGGCAGAATGCGAAAGGAGCGAGAGCGAAATGGCAGGAAAAGCAAAAACCGGGGATCGGTCGCGCGGGGGGGAAACGGGCCAGGAAGTTCCCTGCCCCGAATGCGGCAAGCCCACCCGAATCGTCAAGCGCATCAAGAACCGGGCGTTCGGCGTGGCCGGCGGCATGTACCGAAGCTGCACCGTCTGCGATTACGCGCGGAAAAAGTAAGACGAGTGTCGCCGCACGGAGAAGACAACCCGATTAGCGGTACAGGCTGTCAATGTACCTGTTCCCTCGTTGCAGATTAGGAATCTGGTCCCTCCGGGCTAAAATGTAGCCTTTCCCGGACAGCAGTGTCACTGCGACCTGGCTTGCGAAGCGCGGGGGTCAGGGGCTAGCGGGTGGCGGTTCCACAGGGACAGCAGGCGCGGGCGGGGGCTGCTGCGCGAGGCGGCGGACCCAGAGCACGGTTTTCCAGGTTTCGTCGGGCGTCAGGACCTTTTCGAAGGCGGGCATGGCCGTGTAGCGGATGCCGTTGGTGACGATGAAGTGCATCTGCCCGTCGGTCAGCTCCAGCTCCGGGGCGACCAGCGACGGGACCGGCGGGTAAAACTGGATGCCTTCGGGGGTCTGACCGGCGGCGTCCATTCCGTGACAGAAGACGCATTGCTTCTCATAGAGCATGCGGCCCTCTTCGAGGTTTTCCGGCGTCGCCGCAAACGGGTTCGGCTGGTCGGCCTGCGGCTGGGACCCCAGGCTGCGGATCAGACGGGCGATGAAGCTTTCGATCGCGCCGGGCGCCTGGTTCGCCGCCCAGTTCTCGCGCAGAAACGACCCGATCGCAAACAGGAAGACGAGCGCGATCAGAACGAGAGCGACGGCTGCGAATCGTTTCTTTTTCAAGTTTCCGCCTGGAATCGAAAGAGTGCCCAGCGAGAACCACGATTCGTCATCAAGCGTGTGCTTTGCGGCGGGCAACGCGGCGGCGCCGCACGGGACCAGGCGGCTTGGGAAAATCGTCCACCATGCTGATGAATCTCTCAGGATGCAGCAAGCTGGCGATCGAGATGTCTTGGTCAATGGATTCCCAGTGAATGCCCATGCCGCCGCCCAGAAATTCCCATTGGGTTCTTTGTTTCGGAGTCGCATTTCAACAGTCTCGGGAACCACGTGAAAGGCACCGAGACTCTTCGGCCATCCTCCAGCAGCACCTCCAGCATGTCGTCCGTGCACGATACGTCCACCGCCAGGACTTCACCATCTTCCGCCGAAATATCGATCCCATTCCTTCTCAAGCCTGCTCCTAAAATTTGAGTATAATTCTCCGTCGAACAACAGCGCAATCGGGGCTGCGGCGAGGCGGTATCTCGAAAACTGCATTCCTAAGTCTTCGAGGTGTTTAAGAATAGCTTCGCGGGCGTAGTAGGTCTTGGTGCGGCCGGTGCGCTTGGCCAGACGCGCGAGGCGCTTTTCGATGGCAGGCGGAAGCCGGATGGCCAGCATGGAACCTCCTTGCTATACACGTATAGCACAGCCAGGGGATTCCACCACGAAGACACGAAGATGCACTAGTTGGCTCTTACCTTCGTGCTCTTGGTGCCTTCGTGGTTATTCGACTGCCTACAGGCTGGCCTTCAGTTCCGCGTAGACCTGACCGACGAAGCGGTCGCGGGTTTCGCCGGGCTGCTGGACTTTCGATTCGAACGGCCCGGCCGGGTTGGCGGCGATCACTTCCTGCTCGGACTTGCCTTCGCGGATCAATTTCGCCACCGCGTCGCGGACGCCGAGCATCATGTCGCGGTGGGCGACGACGGCGTTGCGGTCCACGATCGGCCCGTGGCCCGGGAGGATCTTGGTATTCGGACCGGCCAGGCCGATCACTACGCCGAGGCCGTTGATCATCCCGTTCAGGGTGCCGCCGTTGTTGCGGTCAATGTTGGGGTACGCGACGGAGCGGTAGAAATCCCCGGTCATGAGGACGTCCGTGCGGGGGAAGTGCACCAGCGTATCGCCGTCGGTGTGGGCTTGCGGGATGGCGATCAGAGTCACTTCCTCGCCGTTCATATGCCACGTGGAACGGCCGTTGTAAGTCACCTTCGGCAGCGCCATTGGCGGGGCGGGACGCGGGGTGTTGCCTTGCGCGTTGGGGCGCGGATGCGCCAGGCGGTCGCGCAACTGCGGGCGCGAGTAAATGATCACGCCCATCTTGGCGAAGTTCTCATTGCCGCCGGTGTGATCCCCGTGGACGTGCGTGTTGACCAGGAACCGAATGGGTTGCGGCGAAACCTGTTTGATCGCTGCCACGATCTTTTCGGTCAGCGGGGCGAATTGCCCGTCCACCATCAGGACGCCGTCGGGACCGGTGAGCACGCCGATGCGGCCCCCCTGCCCCTCGAGGGCGTAGAAATTGTCGGTGATCTTGGTAGTCTTGATCTGGACCTGGCTGAAATCCTGCTGCTGCTGGGCGGCGGCGGAAATGGTCAGCAGCGCCCCGGCAGTCAAGGCGATCAATATGGTCTTCATGGCTTGCTCCTTCTCGACACGTTTCGTGTCAGCCTGACAAGGTTGATTGCAGAGAGACGGCACATGCCGCCCAAAGAAGTGATCAGTGACAAGTGACGAGTGACGAACAAGGAGGCTGCGAGTCTTTGCTCGTCACTGGTCACTCGTCACTTCTTTTACCGCCGCGGGTTGGCTTCGAAGCGCTGGCCGACCAGCGTAGCCGGGTCGCTGCCCTGCTTGGGCCGGAATTTCTGAATCCGCCCGTTGTGGACGTCGGCGATGTAGAAATTGTTCTCGCTGTCCACGCTGAACTGGTGCGGACCCCAGATGCCCCCGGGGAAGGACCCGAAGGTTCCCCACGAATAGAGCAGCTTCCCGTTGAGGTCGTACTTGAGAATCTTGTTGGTGTAGCCGTCGCCCACCCAGAGGTGCTGGTCGCGGGAGATGTAGATGTAGTAGGGGAAGCGGATGTTGGGCCATTGGTCGAGGAACTTCCCGTTCTCGTCGAAAATCTGGATGCGGGAATTGGCGCGGTCGGCGACGTAGACGCGGCGCTGGTTGTCAACGGCGATGCCGTGGACGGTGTTGAATTCCGCGGGGGCGGTCTTGCCGGGCTTGCCCCATTCCAGCAGATACTTGCCATCCTTGTTGAACTTCACGACGCGGGTGTTCTCGTAGCCGTCGCTGACGAAGAAATCGCCGTTGGGGAGCCAGGCGATGTCGGTCGGGCGGCCGAAGTGGGTCTGGTCGCTGGCCGGCTTGCGGAATTCGCCGAGCGTCATCACCAGCTTCTGGTCGCGGGTGAACTTGTAAATGGAGTGCGCTCCGTCGTCAATCACCCAGACGTGCCGCTCGGGGTCGTAGGGGTTCATCACCACGCGGTGCGGGCGGACGAAGAGCTTGTTGTGCTGCTCCCAGGACTCGACCTGCTTGCCTTCGCGGTTGAAGACCATCAGGATGTGGTCCCAGCGCGGGTGATTGGCGGGATTAGCCGCGGCCAGCGAAAACCCCGAGGCATTGCGCTCCGGGACAATGCTGGTCGGCGGCTTCAGAGCCGGCAGGCAGCCCCGCTGCAGGACAAACACCGTGTCGGGAGTCTCGGCCCACACTCCGCCGACCGATCCCCACTGATAGCCGTCGCCGCAGACCGGGATCGGCCAGTTCGAAACCAGGTCGTAGGGACCCGTCTCATTCTCGCCCCCCTTTTGCGCCATTGCGCCGAGGGAAAACAAAACCAGGAAAAGCAGCGTCATTCGGGTGGTGCGCATAGGTTCTCCTTTACTCGTTTTCTCGAACCACGATCGTATCGAATATTCCGTTCCCGCCAGAGCCGTCCCGGAGAGAGCCGGCCGAATCGCGCCCTGCTGCATTCCAGGACGCCCGCCCCTTGCCCCTCCCCTTCCGCCAGCGGACCGATTCCCATTTCACCGGTACCGTAGAGTCTACCTCAGCCCGGACGGCAGGAAAAGGGGCTTTTTGGCGCTGCATGAGGATTCACCTTGCCGCTTCAGGAAACTGCTAAGCGGCTCGTTTTCCTTTCTCCTTTTGTACCCGGAGTAACATGGTGTACCCGAGCACTCGCAAGATCCGGAAAATGGTATCGAACGTGGGTGTCCGACTGCTGTCGCCCTTTTCCAGGCGTGCGATCATCGGCTGACTGACACCCGCTTTCTTCGCTAAATCAGCCTGGGACAGTCCCGCTCGGCCCCGCAGATCGGAAACCAGATGCGCAATCTGAAGATAAAACCGGTGCTCATCGAACGCGAGCAAAAAAGCAGCGGTCTTCCGCTCCCGAGCGAGAATTGCTTCCAAACGGACGCTCTTATTGGTCATGTTAGTCATGGCGTAAAACCTCCCGCAGGCGCTCCCTGGCAACCTTCAGTTCCCGCACCGGAGCCTTCTGCCCCTGTTTTTTGTAAGAGTGCAGAATGTGCATGTGCTCTGGCGCGAGCATGGCATAGAAGAACCGGTAGCCGCCGGTCGGCGCGCGAACCTTAACCTCCCAGAGCTTCCCTTCGATATGCCTGAACTCACAGCCTTTCGCGGCAAAGCCATAGTCCTGAACGTCCTGAAAGACAGCCAAGATGACAGCTCGATCCCTGACCGAAAGACCTCCCAGAAACCTTTCGAAATAACTGCGACCGGCCCCGGGAGCGGCAAATGTAACCTGCACGGCTGAGTATAACCATATGGATATACTGGAAGCAATAGGGGGCAACTTCCCTTCGTGAATCATTCTCGGGCGAACCAGGCTTCCATGGAATTCTTGCCCACGGCCCCCGCGACCTGGTTTATACTGTTTGGATTACGTCTTGGTAATTTCCAAAGTTCGCACGCCGTCGGCTGAAGTTCTGTCAACCCTCCGGGCTGCATGCTTCTCCGACAGCCAACTGGGAGGACGGTTCCGCTGCTTCGCCACACCGATCGAGAGATTGTTCTCTTGGGGCTTCTTCTGTTCGTTGCTCTGGTCCCCCCGGGATTTTCGCAAGGGAACACCGAGGGGAATGGAGCCACGCACGGCGCGAAGCGCATCCGGGCTGTGCGCACGGAGCTGCCCGTGGCTGTGGACGGGAGCCTCGATGACCCGGCCTGGGAGCGCGCCGAGGTGTCGCTGGGGTTCCTGCAGCGGGACCCGCGCGAGGGCGAGCCTTCCACCGAGCGGACCGAGTTCCGCGTCCTCTACACTCCGACTACCCTGTACGTGGGAGTGGTTTGCTACGACTCGAATGCCGCCGGGATTCTGGCCACCGAGCGCCGGCGCGATGGCGGCACTTCTTCGAACACCATTGGGGCGGGGCAGGACAGTCTGGAAAATGACGATACCGTCGCTCTTGTTTTCGACACCTTTCACGATCACCGCAACGCCTTTCTGTTCCGAACCAATCCGCTGGGAACCCAATATGACGCCTTGATCACGGATGAAGGCCGCACGGTGAACAAAGAGTGGGACGAACAGTGGAACGTGGCCTCGCAGATCACGAGCGCGGGATGGATCGCGGAGTTTGCGATTCCGTTCAAGATCCTGCGGGTGTACGAGGAAAACGGGGCGGGGTGGGGCCTGGACGTGGAGCGGGTGATCCGGCGCAAGAACGAATTCTCCTACTGGAACAATTACCGGCGCGGGTTCAAACTGGAAACCATGTCGCAGGCGGGGCACATGGAGGGACTGGAAAACGTCGTGGCCGGGCTGCGGCTGCGCGTGAAGCCGTATGTGCTGGGCGGCCTTGCGCGCTTCTCGGACGGCTCGCGCGACGTCACGCGGAACGCTTCGGACGCGGGGATCGAGGTCATGAAGTATCGCCTTACGCCGAGCCTCACCGCGGACCTGACCTGGCGCACCGATTTCGCCCAGACCGAGGTGGACGATCAGCAGGTGAACCTCGACCGCTTTCCGTTGTTCTTTCCGGAGAAGCGAGAGTTCTTTCAGGAGGGGGCCGGGGTCTACGAGTTTGGAATTACCAGGGCGGAAGGCCCCAACCCGGCCTTCAAGATGTTCCACAGCCGGCAGATCGGACTTTCCCCGCGGCGGCGGCCGGTCCCCATCGTGGCCGGGGGCCGCATCACGGGCCGTGTAAAGGGGTTGACCGTGGGGCTGTTGAACGTGCAAACGGAGGAACTGGGCTCGGAGTTCGACGACCGCACCGGCAGGCTGGTGGAGCAGCGCATTCCGGCTAGCAACTACGGAGTGATGCGGGTGAAACGGGACTTGCTGGCGCGCTCGACGGTGGGCGGCTTCGTGATGACCCGCGAATCGGGCGGCACCGGCGACTTCAACCGCATTTACGGTGTAGACTCCAATTTCGTTTTCTTCCGCTATTTCGCGATCGAAGCCCTGTTGGGAAAGTCGAGCTCTCCCGGGTCCCGGAAGGATAACTGGGTCAGCACCGGGAACATCGGCTGGAACAGCGATTTCTTCCAATCGGCGGTGACCTGGATCGTGGTGGACCCGGAATTCCGCAACGATCTGGGATTCGTCCCCCGCAAGAACATGCGGCAGATTACCCCGCTGTTTGGCCTGCGACCCCGGCCGTCGAGCGACCTGATTCGCCGCGTCAACATCCTCTACCGGGGTGACTACACCATGAACCAGAAGAATGAGCTGGAGACCCGCATCAACCATTACACCCTGGGGGTGGAGTTCCAGAGCGGCGATCAACTGAACTGGACGCCGCATACGCGCCTCGAACGGCTGCTCGTGCCGTTCCAGTTGCGGCCCGGCGTGGTCATCCCGCCGGGGACCTATAGCTGGTGGTACAACAGCATCCGGTACAACGTCAACCCGGCCCGCAGGCTCAGCGGCGTGTTCGTGTGGCAGCGACATTACGGCTTCTTCGGAGGAGACCTCTCGATTCTTCAACTCCAGCCGCGCCTCAAACTCACCGAGCAGCTCTCCATCGAGACGCAGTACGACCTGAACCGCGCCACCTTCCTCCCGGGGAAGTTTACCCAAACGGTGGGAGGACCGCTGTCGGACCGCGAAGGCCGCTTCACCGACCACGTGGTCAATACGCGCATCAATTACAACTTCAACAACCAGTGGCTCACCAGCACGACCATGCAGTACAACAACACCGATTCGTTCCTGGGCTTCAACTTCCGGCTGAACTACATCTTCCGCCCGGGGGACGATTTCTTCCTGGTCTATCACGAAGGCCGCCGCGTGGGGGGCCTGCTGGACGGCCAGAAAGAACGCTCCCTGCAAGCCAAGCTCACCTATTCGTTCGATTACTAGCCGACCTGCCGGAACCTTGCGCACCACGATCGCCCCGCCGGTTCCCGACGGGCGCAAAGAATTTCGACCGGATGGGGAAAAATCCGTGGTAACCTTTGGGGTTTTGACTCTCCCGTTGGCGGCGGTGTAGATGATTGTCGGAGTTCCTTCGGAATCATCCCCGAATGAGCGTCGCGTGGCGCTGGTCCCGTCGGTCGTGAGCGGCCTGGGCAAAGCCCAGCTCGAAGTCCTGGTGCAGCGCGGGGCGGGCGATGCCGCCGGCTTTCCGGACGCCGAGTACGAGCGGCAGGGCGCGCGGCTCGCGGCGGATCCCGCCCAACTGTTCGGCTCCGCGGGCATTGCCCTGTGCGTCGGGGGTCTCAGCCGTGGGCCGGAGGCGGACCTGGCGCAGTTTGAGCTGCTCCGCGCCGGCCAGATTCTGGTGGGGCTGTTGCATCCTTTGAGCGCGGCTTGGGCGATCCAGCGACTGGCCCAGAAGGGCGTAACGTCGTTTGCGCTGGAGCTGCTGCCGCGCATCACGCGCGCGCAGCCCATGGATGCGCTGACCTCTATGGCGACCGTGGCGGGCTACAAGGCCGCCGTGCTGGCCGCCGAGATGCTCCAGAAGATGTATCCGCTGATGATGACCGCCGCGGGAACCATCACGCCCGCGCGGGTGTTCGTGATCGGAGCCGGAGTGGCGGGCCTGCAGGCCATTGCCACGTCCCGCCGCATGGGAGCCCTGGTGCAGGCCTACGACGTCCGTCCCGCCGTCAAAGAGCAAGTGGAAAGCCTGGGGGCCAAATTCGTCGAGCTCGGTTTGGACACCGCCGCGGCCGAGACCGCGGGCGGGTATGCGCGCGCCCTGGGCGATGAGTTCTACCGCCGCCAGAAAGAGGTCATGGCGCAGGCCGTGGCGGACAGTGACGCGGTCATCACCACCGCCCTGGTGCCCGGCAAGAAAGCTCCGGTGCTGGTCAGCAAGGAAGCGGTCGAGCGAATGCGCCCCGGCTCGGTGATCGTGGATCTGGCCGCGGACACGGGCGGCAACTGCGAGCTGACCCGTCCAGGAGAAACCTACACGGTTCACGGCGTTACCATTGCGGGACACCGCAACCTTCCTTCCACCGTTTCCTACCATGCCAGCCAGATGGTGGCGCGGAACTTGGCCGCCTTTTTGCAGAATCTGGCGCCGGATGGAGAGGTCAAGCTGAACCGGGAGGATCCCGTCATTTTGGAAACCGTCGTTACGCATGAGGGCGAAGTGATCAACCCGCGGATCCGCGAAGCGCTCGGATTGCCCGTTCCCCACCCGTGGTGAAAGAAGAGAGCTGAGGGTCGCTGACTTTCAACGGAACTCCGGGCAATCTCAGGAGGGAGCATGAAATCACTCAGCCGCACCCTCTGGCCAGATAGAGCGGACCTCGGATGAATTGCCCTTGACACACTACGGCGGGAAGCGTAGGTACTGGAAACATGAGGCGGAAGGTTATTGCCACAGTTTTGTTCGTTTGTCTGCTGGCCGGGATCGCCGTCAGCCAGACGGGGAGTCCGCGCCGCATGGCGGCCCGCCTATCGGCCCGCATCACAGCCGAAGACCTGCCGGAGGCGCAGTTCCATCTGGTGCGCCTGGTCTACGGCCGCGGAGGCCGGATCTTCAATTCCTATTGGGCCATTGACTACCCCGACGCCGAGCGCCATTTCCTGCCCGCGCTGCGCCGCCTGACCGGGATCTCGGTGGCCGAGGACAGCCGGCATCTCGATGTGATGGACGACCGCATTTTCGAGCATCCGTTCCTGTTCGCGCAGCAGGTGGGGCAGGGGTACTGGCAGCCGGACGAGCAGGAGGCCGCGCGCATGCGCGAGTATTTGCTGCGCGGCGGGTTCTTGCTGGTGGATGACATCCATGGCGAGCGCGACTGGGCCGTCTTCGAGGCGGCCATGCAGCGCGTGCTGCCCGGCCAACCGATCGTCGAAATCCCGGATGACGACCCGCTGATGCACGTCTTCTACGATTTGGGGGACCGGGTCCAGATTCCCGGACGGCGGCACCTGATGATGACTCGCGGCGGCGAGATCCTCGCCCGCATGTTCGGGCCGCCGCATTGGCGCGGCGTCTATGACGATCACGGCCGCCTCATCGTGGCCGTCAATTACAACATCGACATGGGCGACGCCTGGGAGCACGCCGATGACGCCTACTATCCCGTCCCCATGACCCACATGGCCTACCGGCTGGGCGTGAACTACGTGATCTACGCGATGACGCATTGAATTCGCCCCCCCCCACTCTGGTCATCCTGTCTTTTGTGGGCAGCGCCCAGGCGGGTTGACTTCCCGAGGCTGCTGGCCGTACAGTCTTAACAATGGCTCGTAGCACGAATCCGGCGATCACCATATCACCCAGGGCCGTGGCGCGCGGCGGCGGGATCGTGGTCCTACCGCTCCAGGAATATCAGCGGCTGCTCGCAAGCGTCGTGCCGACGTATTACCTGAAAGGGAAATCCGCCGCGCGCCTGGACCGGCTCGTGAAAGCCGGCTTGGAAGAATACCGGCAGGGCAAAACACGAGCTATCCGATCGCTGGCCGACTTGGACAACGCACGCTAACCATCCGGTTCCCTGAATGCGAATCAAATCCATCCAGGTGACGAATCTGTTTGAAAAGCACTACCGCAAGCTCCCGAAGCGGGTGAAAGAACAAGCTCACGAGAAAGAGCTCGTCTTCCGAGCCGATCCTTTCGATTCGACACTCAGAACCCACAAGCTCCACGGGAAAGACAAGGATGCTTACGCCTTTTCAGTCAATTACTCCTGTCGCGTCAAGTTTGTTTTCCTCGATGAGGAGAGCGTATTGTTCTTGGACATTGGCTCTCACGACGTTTACTCATGATTGCAGGAGGGAGCATGAGTCCGAGCGGCTTGGTTTCGTGTTACAGTAGTCCCGGTCTGGAACAGCGACGGGGAAATGCTACGGAGGCTTATGTCATGAACCGGAAGAAACTTTCATGGATTTTTGTTGTGGCAATTCTGTTCCTGGCAGGGATCAAGGCCTACGCCCAAGCGCCGGCGCCGCTGCGCGGAGCCGTCAGCTCGCAGGAAGAAGGCCGCATGGAAGGCGTGCTGGTCAGCGCGCAGAAAGCGGGCAGCACCATCACAGTTACCGTCGTCAGCGACAACCAGGGCCGCTACGAGTTCCCCGCAGGGCGGCTCACGCCGGGCGACTACGCCATCCGGACTCGCGCCACGGGATACGACCTGGCCAGCCCGGGTACGGTGAAAGTGGAAGCCGGCAAGACCGCGCAGGCGGATCTGAAACTTGTGGTCACGAAAGATATCGCCAAACAGATGGAGCCTGCCGATTGGTTCCTCAGCAATCCCAAGCTCAAGGACCAACTGATTGACGGCGTGAAGTTCGGGCAGAACTGCGTCGGCTGCCACTCGCTCTATCCCATCCTGACGAGCAAGTATCCCGCCAGCGCCTGGCCGGCGATCTTCAATCGGATGTTCCAATACCACTCGGCCAGCATTTTTGAGCCCGGCGAAGTGCGCGTTCCGGTGCGGCACCCGCATCAGATCGTGCGGCTGAAGCCGGACGGCTCCTGCTGCCTGGACGATAGCGAGTTGGCGAATTTTATCGCCAGCAACAATTTGAGTTCGCGGGCCGACGGCACCTGGCCGTTCGAGCTGAAGAAGATGCCGCGCCCCACGGGACGAGGCACGCGCGTGATCATCACGGAATACGAAGTGCCCCGCCGCGAGTCGCAGCCGCACGACCTGGCCGTGGATTCCGACGGCATCGTTTGGTACAACGACCACGGCAACCGCTACATCGGGAGGCTGGACCCGCGCACCGGCGAGGTGAAAGAGTTTCTGGTTCCGGGGTTCACGGCCGAAACCGCTCCGGGCGGAAGCTCCGGACGCCCCTACTTTGACGACAACCAGGACAATCAAAGCGGGCGCCTCACCTTCGGGACCGTGAACGTCAACCGGCAAACGCTAGAGTTCGCCCGCGGGCAGGGACGCATCCGCGCCGACGGCATGATCTGGAATGAAGTCGGCAGCCCGCAGTCCGACGGCGATCCCCTGATTAAAGAAGTCGTCCGGACCAATCCGCAGACGGGCGAGGTCAAGCGCTTCCCCGGCCCGGACCGCCCCATGCGGTTCTACGGCGATGAAGTGGATTCCCAGGGCAACTTCTACGGCGCCAGCCTGCAATTCGGCGTGGTGGGCGTTCTGAACGGCAAGAACG
>CAYWWM010000010.1:0-15733 GCA_964461735.1 uncultured Solibacteraceae bacterium
CGCTCTACCTGGTCGAGGAAACCGAGCAGGGCGAGAAGCGCCTGCGGTTCAAGCTCACGCAGAACGAGAGCGTGAAGTCCCCCCTCACCGAATTTACCCTACCGATCAACGCCTTGAGCATCGCCGGATACGTCGCCCTCACGGGGGAGTCCCTGCACCTGGAAGATGTCTATCAAATTCCGCCCTCGCTTCCCTTCCGCTTCAACACCAAATTCGACCAGGAGATCGGCTACCGCGCCAAATCCATGCTGGTGGTGCCGATGAAGAATCCGCAAGGGGAGATCATCGGGGTGGTCCAGCTCATCAACTGCAAGCGCGCCAGGGACCTGCGCGTGTCGCCCGCGACCGCCGACGCCGTGGTGATCCCCTACCCCGACGCGCGGCGCGCTCTGGTCAGCTCGCTCGCCAGCCAGGCGGCCGTCGCGATCGAGAACAACCGGCTCTATGAGAGCATCGAGACCCTGTTCGAGGGTTTTGTGAAGGCCTCCGTTGTGGCCATTGAAGCGCGCGATCCAACCACCTCCGGTCACTCGTTCCGCGTCGCCGATCTCACGACCGGGCTCGCCGAGGCCGTGGACCGCGATACCTCGTCCGTATTCCGCGACGTCAATTTCACCCGCACAGAGATGAAGGAGATCCGCTACGCCTCGCTGCTCCACGACTTCGGCAAAGTCGGCGTCCGCGAGGAAGTGCTGGTCAAAGCCAAGAAGCTATATCCCCTCCAGATCGAGCTGGTCCGCCAGCGGTTCGATTTCGTGCGCAAGGCGGTCGAGCAGGAGCACACGTCGCGCAAGCTAGCTTATCTGCTCGAAAAAGGCCGGGACGAATTCCTCGCCTCGCAGGAAAGGCTGGACCGCGACCTCGCCGATGGCATCCGCGAGATGGACGAATTCCTCGAATTCGTCATGAAGTGCAACGAGCCCACGGTCCTGCGCGAGGGGAATTTTCAGCGACTGCTCGATTTGGCGGCCAGGAAGTTTAAGAACTGGGGCGGCGAAGATCGCCCGCTGCTGGACGCCGATGAGGTCGGATTGCTCTCCGTCCCGAAGGGAAGCCTCGATGATAGCGAACGCAAGCAGATCGAGTCACATGTGATCCACACCTTTAACTTTTTGAGCCAAATTCCTTGGACCAAAGACATTAAGAACATCCCAACCATCGCACGCGCGCATCACGAGAAGCTGAACGGTACCGGCTACCCTCGCAAACTCACGGCTGCGGAAATTCCCTTCCAGTCCAAGATGATGACCGTTTCCGACATCTACGATGCGCTGTCGGCTTCCGACCGCCCGTACAAGAAGGCTGTCCCCACCGAACGCGCTCTGGACATCCTGAAGATGGAAGCCAATCAGATGCTGATTGACTCCGACCTCTTCCGCGTCTTCACCGAAGCCGGAATCTATAAACTCACAGCCGACTGGAAACACCCCGCCGGATTCAACCTGTAGACGGGGCCCGCGCGGCGTCAATCGCCGAACTCTGGGAGCCCTGCAAGAAACTCCCGAGGACTGAGGATCGGGATACCCTGAAAATTACGGAGCTTTCGCAGGTGTCGGTCCCCACTCACGATAACGTGGGCCTGTGCTGCCAGAGCGCACTCCAGAACACGATTGTCCGAATCATCCTCCGAAACCGCCTTGACCACGGTCTTTGGAATCTCCGCTACGGTGAACCTGCCAAGAGCGGCTTGAGCCGCTCGGACCTGGCTGCTCTCCCACCCGAACTTTACTGCTAGAACTCGGTTGAGTTCCTCTTGGATCGCAGCCGAACTGTGGAGGGAAATAGACCCTGTCCGGGCGAGCAACAAAACTTCATCCGGCGTGCCCCCGAAAAGAAGTTCGGAAACATACACGTTCGTGTCGGCCACGACGCGGATCATCTCCGCTCTGCGCGATGCTCATGGATGAGGCGATCCACGTCGGCCTCTCGAATCCCCAGACGCTGCGCGCGAACTGCCCCGTAACGGCGCAACTCCCTCCATTCCCTCTCCTGAAGATAGCGCCGCAAGGCCTCGCGGAACAGCTCGCTCTTGGTTCGCCCTTCCTTCTTCGCTGTCCGCTCGGCCGCCTTCAACAGGTCCGGTGGGAGCGAAACGGAAAGGATTTTGGAGATTCGCATTCTAGTCCTCGTGCGTAATACTTATTATTACTATCCTTATCCTTTCTCCTATTGTCAAGCACCTCAATAATTTCTCTTGACAGCCCCCCCCGGGGGGGGGGGGACAATTGTTACTCCCCCTTTTTTGCAAAGACCAACCTGGTAAACACGGAGGTGTGCTGTGAGAAACGGGAAAAGGATTTTGTTCGTAGCTGTGCTGATGTGTGCATTTGGGTCTTTAGGGGTCCAAGCCCAGACCGGTTTTACACCAGTGCAGGTGCTTACAGCGTATGACAGTGTAGGCAGAAGAATCGGAAACGTGCTGGGGTTTGGAGGCGCTGGCCTTGGTGGTTTCCCCAGCGTGGCATTTATGAAGGACAACACAACCGTTGTCCTTGAGCTAGGGAAAAATCGGTTCTTCGGCAGTTTCGACTTGCTTTACACGTCCACTGACTGTACCGGAACGCCATTCTTGGCGGTGTTTCCCGACTTTGGGGCCGTACCGCTAACATCAGTTGCTCTCCGGGACGGGGCAATCTATGTTCCCGACGCCAGCGCCCCACCACCATTGCTCCCATTTGCGGGGAGGTCGTTCTTTACAAACAATGCCGAAGTGCCTCAATGCTTTGGGTCAGAATTTGAATACCCAGACGCAGTCCAAGCAAAGAACCTCGGCAACCTCCCCGTCTTCACGCCGCCGTTCAGCGTCCGTTAGAGTTTCGGGTGGGCAAAGCGCCGGAGGCGGGAAACGACACTGATGTGTCGTTTCCGATTCTAGCCCACGGCGCAAGCCGTGGGTATGAAAGCAGCGACGAGATGAGCCCCGGAGGGGCGAAAGATGGCCTTTCCAGGAGGTATCTGTCGCCCCTTCCGGGGCTTTGGAATTCTCTTCCTCCGCATCCCAGGGCTCGCGCCCTGGGCTAGATTCTGCCGCGCCTCCGGCGCTCTACACCAACGCTGAAAACAGTATAGCCACGGGCGTAAGCCCGTGGAACCGGGCGTTCGACCCACCAGATTCAGGGATTCGAGCAGCTAAAGCTTGTACGGGCCGCCAGCAGCTTTCTCTTAGAGCTTCGGCGAAGTATTATACTCGTGAGTATGGGAAGAATCCGACAGATGATCCAGGTGGATGGACAGACATGCTGGACGTTGTTCGATACGGGCGCTCGGAACACGTACGTGGTTCCCTCCGTCGCGCGGATTCTGAAGACATCCCCAACAGCGCACCCTATCCGAACCGGCCTCGGGGGTGCAATCAGGGAATCCACCACAGCCGCCCTTCTCGAAGCCACCATTGAGGGACGGCCAATTTCAACGCACGCGCTGGTGATAGATGAAATTGGCAAGGACGAGGACGGCAAGCCGATCGAGGTCCTGTTTGGCGCCTTAGCCATGCGGCAGTGGGGGATCCGGCCCATCCCGGACGAAGAGAGACTGGACCTGACGCACTACCCCGAAGAGTTCGTCGAATTTTAGAACAATAGACTGGTAGCCACGGCACTGTTTTTCGCGCCGTGGGTCTCTTATACCGTGTTCATGGATGGTGTATAGCGTTTGGTTTTGACCGCCTCAGCCCCGCAGGGGCGAAAGATGGACTGTTCAGCGGTGTCTGTCGCCCCGTCCGGGGCTTTGCATTCTTTCCCTCTGCATCCCAGGGCTCGCGCCCTGGGCTAGAGTCTACCGCGCCTCCGGCGCTCTACACCAACGCTGAAAACGGCTTAGCCCCAACTTGGAACAAACCCACGGCATCAACAACATGCCGTGGCTACTCCTTCTCAATCTCCTTCTTCAGTTCCGCCAGCAGATTCAGCGCGTCGAGCGGCTTCATGGCGTCGAGATCGGCTTGCGCGATGCGCTCGATCACGGCGCTGTTGACCGGCGTGAATAGAGTGAACTGGAGGGCCTGCGGCGGCTCCGCGCCGGGACTTAAGTGGTCCGAGAGCCGATGCTCGCTCTGCTCGTGCTGGCTCAGGACTTCGCGGGCCCGCTCGATGACCTCGGCGGGCAGTCCCGCCAGGCGCGCCACTTCGATCCCGTAGCTGCGGTCGGCGGCGCCGGGCTCGACGCGTCGCAGGAAGACAATGTTGTTACCGGACTCCTTCACCGACACGTGCCGGTTCTTGACGCTCGCGAGGTGCTCGGCGAGTTCCGTCAGCTCGTGGTAATGCGTGGCGAACAGCGCCTTGGCGCCGGTGCGTTCGTGGAGAAATTCAACCACCGCCCATGCGATCGCCAGACCGTCGAACGTCGCCGTCCCGCGCCCGATTTCATCGAGAATCACTAAGCTTCGCGGACCGGCTGTATTCAGAATCGCAGCCGCCTCGGTCATCTCGACCATGAACGTCGAGCGGCCCCGCGCCAGGTTGTCGCTCGCTCCGATGCGCGTGAAGATGCGGTCAAACAGCGGCAGCCGCGCCCGCTCGGCAGGAACGAAACTCCCCATCTGCGCCAGGATCGCAATCAGCGCCGCCTGCCGCAGGTAGGTGGACTTGCCGCCCATGTTCGGACCCGTGATGATCAGGATGCGGTCGCTCGCCGGATTCATGTAGAGGTCGTTCGGCACGAAGCGCTCGCCCTGCCCCCCTTCGCCCAGCCGTTCGAGAACGGGATGCCGCCCCGCGGCGATCTCAACTACGTCATCCGCGGAGAATTGCGGGCGGCAGTAATTCGCTTCCGCGGCGAGCCGCGCGAAATTCGCCAGCACATCCGCTTCGGCCACGGCGGCGGCGGTTCGGCGAATGCGCCGCGCCTGCTCGCCCACGGCAGCGCGCAATTCCGCGAACAAGCTCTGCTCGATTTCCTGCATCCGCTGCTCGGCGTCGAGCACCTTGCGCTCGTATTCTTTCAGTTCGGGCGTCGTGAAGCGCTCCGCGTTCACCAGCGTCTGCTTGCGCTCGTAGCGGTCCGGCACCAGCGGCAGGTTCGGCTTCGAGATCTCGATGTAATACCCGAAAACGTCGTTGTAGCGGATCTTGAGCGACTGGATGCCGGCGGCCGCGCGCTCGCGCGCTTCCATCTGCGCAATGGTCTGCTTTCCGGTATGGCTCAGGCGGCGCAGGTCGTCGAGCTCATCGTTGTACCCCTCGCGGATGACGCCGCCTTCGCTGGTGGCGAGCGGCGGACTTTCGACGAGGGCCCTCGTCAGGAGGTCGCGCACGTCGGCGAGCTCATCCATCTCCTCCGCGAGCTCTCGCCAGCGCGCGGCTTCGAATCCGGCGACACTCCTCCGCAATCCCGGGAGGACAGCAATCGAATTCCGCAATCCCGCCAGATCGCGCGGCGTCGCCGTCACGAGCGCCACGCGGCTCAACAGGCGCTCGAGGTCTTGAATGGCTCCCAAGTCCTTCGCCAATCTGCCGAGCGCGATCGGCTGCGCGCGCAGCCCTTCCACGGCATCGAGCCGCGCTTCGAGCGCCGCGCGGTCGAGCGAGGGCCGCAGCATCCACGACTTCAAAAGCCGCCCGCCCATCGCCGTGGCGGTTCCGTCCACGGCGGCGAGCAGCGTCGCTTCCGGCGCGCCCGCGAACACTGGCTCGGTCAGCTCCAGGTTTCTCACCGTCACGGAATCGAGCACCATCCATTGCTGCCGCTCGTAAAAAACCATCCGGTCGAGGTGCGCCAGCGTCCCCTGCTGCGTCTCCTTGAGATAATGGAGCAGCCCCCCTGCGGCCGCGACGGCGGCGCGCCGCCCTTCCAGGCCGAACCCGTTGAGCGAGTGCACGCGGAAGTGGTCGCGGAGCAGGCGCTCGGCGTAGTCAAAACCGAACGCCCAGTCATCGAGCGGAGTGCGCGTGAGGCGGACCGAGGCTCCGTCGTCGGCCGCAAACCCGAGCCGTGCCTCCGGCCTGCCGAGCAGGGAGGCCCCCGCCGGAAAGACCATCTCGCGCGCCGCCAGATGCTCGATCTCTTCCGCGAGCCGCGCGTCTGCGTCGGGCGCGGTGAATTCCGTGGCCCGAAATTCGCCCGTCGAAAGGTCCACGCACGCCAGGCCGATGCGGTCCCCGGAGCGGCAGGTCGCAGCCAGAAAATTGTTTTCGCGCGGCGCAACCAGTCCCGTGTCGGAAGCCGTGCCGGGCGTCACCACGCGCGTCACTTCGCGCCGCACCAGCTTCTTGGCGAGTTTCGGGTTTTCCATCTGCTCGCAAACCGCCACCTTGTAGCCCTTGCGGATCAGCCGGTTCAGGTAGGTGTCCGCGGCATGGTAGGGGACCCCGCACATCGGCACCGGTTCGCCGCGCTCCTTGTTGCGCGACGTGAGCGTGATCTGGAGCTCCCGCGCCGCCACGACAGCGTCTTCGTAGAAAAGCTCGTAGAAATCTCCCAGGCGGAAGAACAGCAGGGCCTGAGGATATTTCTTCTTGATTTCGCCGTATTGCCGCATCAGCGGCGTCGAAGGTTCCGGCATGCTTCCGTCCGGAAGGCGGACACACACTGTGGGCTGCTGTCCGCCTCGTTAAGTTCGCTTCTATCCGATCCCCAGAACAAAGCCGTATTATGCGACTCTTTCGGAGGGCGGGGCAAATGACGGTTGGGAATTCCCGGAACTGCCACCCGATGCCGGAATCCCCATTCCTTGCCATGGTTTCCTACCGCCGCGATGGAACGGCAGTTATGCATTATAATGAGGAAGCGACAAAGTGCCGCGAACCTATGCAGCAACTGTGGCTCAGAGTGGCCCTGGCCCTGTATTCGCTCGGCCTGCTCCACGGCATCCTGACCGTGGTGGGGCGCAAGCAGCGTGTGTTTCGCGTGGCGCTGGGAGCGATTTCGCTCGGCGCCGTCTTTCATCTCGTCGCGTTGGTCGAGGACGGCATCGCGACGCAGCATTTCCCGGTCACCACGCTCCAGGAAGCCGCCTCGCTCGCCGCGTTCCTGCTGGCGGGATCGTTCCTGCTGGTTTATTGGCGGTACCGCTTTCACTCGATCAGCGTCTTTGTCTTTCCGCTGATTTTCGTTCTGACCCTGGCGGCGGCCGTGGGCCGCGGCGAGACCTACGCCGGGCTGCCGCTGCTGCAGACCGCTTGGCATTACATCCATGTGCCGCTCATCATCCTGGGATACACGGCCTTATTCCTGACGTTCGTCGCCGGCGTGATGTACTTGATTCTGGAGCGGGAGCTCAAGTCGAAAAAACCGCGCGCGTTCTATCATCGTCTGCCGCCGCTCGAGACCATTGACGATCTCGCCTACAAGTCGCTCACCATTGGCTTCCCGTTCATTACGCTCGGCATCATCAGCGGCGCGTTATGGGCCAGTTCGGTTTGGGGGCCGGCCTGGCCGCTCGATCCCAAGATCGCATTCTCGTTCATGACTTGGTTGATTTATTTGTCCCTGGTGTTTGCGCGCTGGTCGGTCGGCTGGCGGGGCCGCAAGGCCGCTTATTTTGCCATCGCGGGCTTCGTAGCCATGCTCGTCACTTGGGGAACTAACACGGGCCTGCATTCGTTTGTTTCGCCGTGAGCGTGCGGGAAAAGGCAGTTAGCACCGATGAATTTTTGCCTGGTCGGCCTGAGCCATAAGACAGCCCCGGTCGAAGTGCGCGAGCAGTTGGCGTTTCCGGAGGAGGACCTGCCCGCGGCTCTGCGCGCCGCCACGGCCCTGCCCGGCGTCTCCGAGGCGATCATCCTCTCGACCTGCAACCGCGTCGAGATTCTCGCCCGCGCGGAGACCGATGACGGCAACATTGGCCCGGCCCTGGGCCGCTTTCTGGCGGAATCGCGCCGCCGGGATTTTGCCGAGATCGAGCGCTATCTCTACGAGTACCGCCAGCGCGACGCGCTGCGGCACATCTTCCGCGTGGCTTCGAGCCTGGATTCGATGGTCATCGGCGAATCGCAGATCCTGGGGCAGGTCAAGACCGCCTATGCCATCGCGCGCGCCTGCGGGGCGCTGGGCGGGACGCTCGAAGAAGTTCTTACTCGCTCCTTCGCCGTCGCCAAGCAGATTCGCACCGAAACGGGCATCGCCTCCTCGGCCGTCTCCGTCAGCTACGCGGCGGTCGAGCTGGCCCGCAAGATTTTCGGGTCGCTCGAAGGCAAGCGCATCCTGCTGATCGGCGCCGGCAAGATGAGCGAGCTCGCCGCCAAGCACCTGCTCAACAGCGGCGCGGCGGGCATCTTCGTCGCCAACCGCACCGCCGAGCGCGCCGAGGAGCTCGCCGCCGCCTTGCAAGGGCGCGCCGTCCCGTTCGACCAGCTTCTCCAGTACGCCGCGCAGTGCGACATTCTGATCAGTTCCACGGCCGCGCCTGGGTTCATTTTGCACAGGGCCGACGCGCAGCGGCTTCTGGACGAACGCCGCAACCGTCCGATCTTCCTGATTGACATTGCCGTCCCGCGCAACATTGATCCGGAGTCGAACAAGCTCGACAACCTGTTTCTTTACGACATTGACGATTTGCAGCAGGTCGTCCAGGCCAACCTCAAGGAGCGGCTCCGCGAGGCGCATCGCGGCGAGCAGATCGCCGAGCAGGAGGTCGAGCGGCTGCTCCGCCGTCTCAAAACGCTCGATGTGGTCCCGACCATTATTGACTTGCGGACTCGCCTCGAAGAAATTCGCGCCGAGGAGCTGGCGCGCATGTCTTCGCAACTCTCCGGCCTGACTCCCGAGCAGAAAGAGGCCATCGAGGCCGTGACGCGCGGCATGGTGAACAAGATTCTCCACCCGCCGGTCTCGCACTTGAAAACGCTGGCGCAGCAGCCCGACGGCCTGAAGCTCGTCGAGACCGTGCGGCGAATCTTTAACTTAAAACAGTAGAGCTCTTGCTGTTCGCCTGCTCGCCCAAGACTCCCTTGCAACACCCCACACTCATTCTGGCGACTCGCGGCTCTCCGCTGGCGCTCCGGCAGGCGCGCTGGGTCCAAGCTGAGTTGCAGCGGCTTGCGCCCGGCCTCAACGTCGAACTTCTCACGCTGCGCACGACCGGCGACCGCGTGCGCTCCGTTCCGCTCCCGGAGATCGGCGGGAAGGGCCTCTTCACCAAGGAACTCGAAGACGCTTTGCAGCAGGGCCGCGCGCACTGCGCCGTTCACAGCTTGAAGGACCTCCCTACGGAACTCCCGAACGGCTTGACGCTGGCCTGTGTTCCCCGGCGCGAGGACCCGCGTGACGTGTGGATCAGTCGTGATGGCGCGGCCCTGACGGACCTTCCCGCGAACGCGCGCATTGGCACGAGCAGCCTGCGCCGGTCCGCGCAACTGCGGCGGGTTCGTCCCGACCTCGAGATCGTGCCCTTGCGCGGCAACCTCGATACGCGGCTGCGCAAGCTGCGGGAGGGTGACTTGGCGGCCGTCGTGCTGGCCGCTGCCGGGATGCACCGCATGGGGCTTGAGGGGCAGATCACCGCGTATCTTCCTGCCGAGACGATGTGCCCGGCGGTCGGACAAGGGGCGCTCGGAATCGAGGCGCGGGCTGCCGATGCAGAGACCCGGCAGCTCCTGTCTCACCTCGAAGACCATTGGACGCGCGTAACGGTTACTGCGGAGCGAGCCTTGCTGCGGCATTTGGGAGGCGGTTGCCAGGTTCCGATAGCGGCAGCAGCAACTCGCCAGGGCGACCGGCTCTCGCTCACCGCCCTCGTCATCCGGCCCGACGGCAGCGAGGCGGTTCAAACGATAGAGGTAGGACCTCCGGGCGTCGGAGACCTCGAAGGCGATGCTGCGATCTGCATGGCGGAAGAGCTGGGCCGCGCCGCCGCCGAACGGTTGCTCGCACAGGGCGCAGCGCGGATTCTCGCGTCGCTTGCGCAGGAGCCGTCGCGCTTCCCTGCCCCGCAAACGCCTTGAGGGCTTGCTTCCCCGAAAGGAACTTCTTCCCGTAGGAAGCTGAGGGACCTCTATTTCAACCCGGGTTCCAGTGGTTACAGTATCTTCAGTAAGGCGGCAACAGCCGTCGCAGGCTATGGATTAGTACGACCAGCAGGAAAAACAGATTCCGCAAAAAGAGGCCGAGCGTGGACACTGCAATAGCCCTCTGCGGCCTCCCAGTCGCGGAAACCTCCGTCACCCGCTCGGCTAAGTTTCCCATCCAAGAAATGCTTCGGGGCCATTCCGCGAGTCCTCGGAGCCATTCGGCGGGAATACCCTTTGCACCCACCCGCGCGCCGACGATGCCACCCGTAATCGCCGCTAGTGTGTCCGTATCCCCGCCGCAGCGAATCACTGCGAGGATGGCAGAGCGACAATCGTCCGAATAGCGTAGACTTGCATGGAGCGCCACCGGTACGGTGTCATACACGTAGCCGGTGACCCCGCGCCCCAGCCCCAGCGCCTCCGCGAATGCTTCCGGCGTCTCTCCTAGCTCAACACTGCGCGCCGCTCGCCGAACCAATTCAACCAATTCCTGCCCCTCGCCGCCCAGCAGACTTTCCAGCTTTTCACAATAGCCGCGGGGTGTGAAATCCTGCTCGTTGCCCGTGCTTGCCAGGTGGGCCGCCTGGGCAACAGCTAACGCGCTGAATTCTGCCTTCGGATCGGTGTGCGTCATTCGCGTGGTTATGCCAACCAGAGTGCGGAGCTTCTGGGGATCGTGCCCCCAGCAAACTCCGAGCACAGCACTTCTCATAGCAGGCGCGTTTCCTGCCGAGAACACTCCGCTCCGGTCGCTCGGGAAGCCCAACCAAAGCTTCGCCAATGCTTTCAAACTGGCCACGCCGATGCCAGCCGGTAAACCCAAAAGCCAAAACCGCAGTCGCCAAGCTAAGGTCCTTGCAAACGCTTGCTCATTTCCTCCGGAAACGATCACGGCTTGCGCCACTAAGCAGGTGTGTTCCGTATCATCCGATGTCATCCCGCGACCAAACAAGAAACGGTGTCCGCGAATCTCCGGGTAAAGCCGCCGCTGCCGTTGCCTCGACAGCCCTTCGTAAGGCAGTCCGAGCGCGTCTCCAACGGCTGTCCCGAGCAAGCAGCCGAGTACGGCCTTCTCCCTTTTATTTTGAATTATCATAAAGCCATCGCTTAGATTTTCTCTTCCCCGTGAACAGAGTTTGGTTTGCTGTCCCGGTTCAATCTAGGATAGAGTCAAACGAAATGGACGAGCTCCAACCCAGTCCCGGCGAGAAAGTGATTGTACTTGCGATCCTGAGGAGCAACGCGGCAATCTTGAGCGGCGCGCTGACAGGGGCCCTGCTCGCTTGGTTTGACAGAGGAAGTGCCCTTGCAACCATGGACCAGAGAGGCCGTATCGCCGCGGCAATGGGTAGTCTTCTCCTAGGCGCAATTTGGGGCTATCTTGCCGGAATCGGACTTGTGTATTTGTTCATTCGTCCCGGCAGTAGAGAAGTTATTATCGCAAGAAAAAGCGATTCGCTTCCATTTATCTTGAAGGCTGCATTTTCAGGCTCGTTTGCCGGGGCCTTTCTTGCTAGCTTGTTTGTGGTCCTGAATACCTCAGCGAGGGTGCATATCCTTCATGTTGTCGCTATCGCAGCGACGGTCAGTATCGTAGTCGGCTTTTTGATGGGTTATTTTGCCACCAAGTAGCAGTTTCCCCGTCGGATCCATCTATGACTGCTTCCGATACGAGGCTTGAACACTTTGACTACCATCTCCCACCTGGTCTCATCGCGCAATATCCCGCGCGGCGACGCGAGGACTCCAGGATGCTGGTCGTCCATCGTTCGGAGGGCCGTTTCTTCGATTCGCAGTTCCGACGTCTTCCGGAATTGCTCGGTCCCGATGACGTGCTGGTGGTCAACAATTCCCGCGTGCTGGCCGCGCGCCTGTTCGGGCGACGCGCAGGATTGCACGCGCTGCCCGTCGGGAAGCGCAACCCTCGCCGACGCGAGCATCTGACAGCGCCGATTGAAGCGCTTCTGGTCCGTCCGCTGGGCGACGGAACCTGGGAGGCGCTGGTCCGCCCCGGCCGGAAGGTTCCGGTTGGGGAGCGATTGTTTTTCGAGTCAGCCGAAGGAAAACCCGAACGCATCGAGGCCGAGGTCGTGGGGCGAGGCGAGTACGGTCTGCGAAGGCTGCGCTTTGCCGATGATGCTTCGCTCGAAAGGAAACTCAACCGAATCGGGCATGTGCCGCTGCCGGCTTATATTCGCAGGCCGGACGAAAGATTGGACCGGCTGCGGTATCAGACGGTTTATGCGCGCCAGCCAGGCTCGGTGGCCGCGCCGACGGCGGGCTTGCACTTGACACGACGAATGCTTGGAGAACTGGAGACGCGCGGCATTGAAGTCGTTGAGATCACTTTGCACGTGGGCCTCGGAACGTTCCAGCCGGTCCACGAATCGCAGATCGAGCAGCACACGCTGCACCCGGAACGGTTCGAGATTACGCCGGGA
This sequence comes from uncultured Solibacteraceae bacterium, assembly GCA_964461735.1. Classification (GTDB taxonomy): domain Bacteria; phylum Acidobacteriota; class Terriglobia; order 2-12-FULL-54-10; family 2-12-FULL-54-10; genus CAYWWM01. Next base: position 12,389 of record CAYWWM010000010.1, read on the forward strand.
GCAGCGGCACGCCTGAACCGGGCGCTCGAAGAGAAGCGGCGCATTGTGGCGGTGGGCACGACCAGCGTGCGCACGCTCGAACACGCGGCGCTGGCCGGCTGTGTGCCGATCGAGCCGGGCAGCGGCGATACGCAGCTTTTTGTTATGCCGGGATTCCGGTTTCAGGTGGTCGGCGGACTGCTCACCAACTTCCATCTGCCGCGCACGACGCTGTTGATGCTGGTTTCGGCGTTCGCCGGGCGGGAACTGATTCTGGCGGCCTACGAGCACGCCGTGCGAGAACGCTACCGCTTCTATTCTTATGGGGACTGCATGTTGATTCTGTGAGAAAGGCAGCCACGGCACGCTTTCTGTGCCGGGGCTACGGGAATGTCCATGAGGTGACCCTACCGTCCCTGCCCTTGGCCACGCGGACCGCGGGGGCCGCCCGGACCGCCGCCGGGGCCCCTCGGTCCGCCGCGCTGCCGGCCCCCACCAAAGCCGCCGCGCCGAAGTCCCCGCAGGTCTTCGAGCCTCTGCTGCTGCGTGGAATTGAGCAGAGACCGGATGTCGCTCCGGGTCTGCTCGCGGATCGTCCGCGCTTGTGCGCGGCGCTCCTCCTGGGTCAGCGAAGTATTTTCGCGCAGAGATTGCAATTGCGTGCGCTCGTTCTCCAGGTAGGATTGGAACTGGGTCTTCTGATCCTCTGTCAGGTCGAGCAGCCGCGCCGTGCGGTCAAACTGCTCCTGGACCCGCTGCCGGCCGCGCTCGCGCGCCTGGTTGCGCAGGTCCTCGGCCCGCTGCCGTTGCTCCACCGTCAGGATGGACTGAATCTTGTCTCTGGTAGACTGCGTGATCTCGCGCGTCCGCTGCGCCCGCTGCTCGCGAGTCAGCGTCGTGTCATTGCGCAGGACTTCCATCTGGCTGCGCTGGTCCTGGAGATAGTTCTGGACCGTCCCCTTCTGTTCCTCGGTGAGATTCAGCCGCTCGGCGAGCCGTTCAACAGCCCGGTCGGGGGAAAAGCCCTCCCGCCGCTGGGAGCCCTGCGCCAAGGCTCCCTGGCTCCACACGAGAACTCCCGCGAACATCACTATGGCGGCCATCACAAATGTTACGTTCCTTCGCATTGTTCCTCCTGCTTGCCGAGAGCCGTTTCCTCTTCTTTCCAACTATTTCATCGGCGCTCATTCGTAGAAACACCTCCGTTGGACAAAAGTTGTGGAGGACGAAAGAATCCCGAGGATGTATCGAACATTAAGGAATGCTTGTGCTATCCTAGCGATGGAGAAGTGACCCGATGGCGTACCCGCTCACATCGCAAGGAGGCTCGTGGCAGGATAGCACATTGGCCGAATTGGCCTCCCAACAAAGCGTTCAGCCCGTCCAGCGTCTCCAGGAAATATTGGGACAAGGAAAAGACCTTTGGAAGGATGAAGAGGAGTTTGAGAGTTTCGTTCAGGGCATTTATGAACGCCGTAAAGAGGATCGGGAGAGCGGGGCGTGAACACGTTAGTGCTGGATATGACTATCGGTTTTATTCTGACGGCGATTGTATGCTGATCCTGCGGGGCGGACGCAGCTAAAAAACCCAAGGCACAGAAAGCGTGCCGTGGTGACCTCCTCACTATTCCCGTTGCTTACAATACAATCGGATTTCAGGGGAAAGTAAGAAGAGAAAACCCCACGGAAAGGTGAAAAGCATCAATCCGATTCTAGCCCAGTTTTTTCCCTGAACAAGCCGCGAATACAAGAAGTAAACCACAATCATCCACAAGAGGACCCCTGCTAACGCAAGATCGTCGCCGATTGCCACAGCCAAAACAGCATAGACTAGGTTTATCACAATAAGCAACGTGAGGGAGCTCTTGATCTCCGGGGGGAACTCTTGGGCATAGAAAGGCTTCCCAACTTTCTTGCTCGCAAAATCATAGCCGCAGTCACACCTCTGAGCTGTATCCGGGTTGATTAAGCCACATCGCGGACACTTCACACGGCACATCCCACACAAAGCGCGCTGCGCGAGGAACTCTGGTCGGAAATGCCCCCGACGAAGTTACAAGCGTGCTCATAGTATAATTCACACTCTGCGTTTCTTTTTTTTGGTTTTTTCACCATTCTTTCTGTCGAAAGGCGAAATAATGGCGTACGAAGACTTAAGAGCGTTCATCCGAGCCCTGGAACAAGCGGGTGAATTAAAGCGGATCGCGGTTGAGGTGGACCCGATCCTCGAAATTTCCGAGATCGCCGACCGCGTCTCGAAATCGGGCGGGCCGGCGCTGCTCTTTGAGAACGCGCGCGGCAGCCGTATGCCGGTGCTCATCAACGCCTTCGGCTCGCCGCGCCGGATGGAGCTCGCGCTCGAAGTCGGCTCCGTCGAAGAAGTCGCCGCGCGGATCCGGGAACTGGTCGCGAACCAGCCGCCCGAAGGCCTGCTCGACAAACTCAAGATGATTCCCCGCCTCGCCGAGTTTGGCGCGTTTATCCCGAAACACGTCAAAGACGGCCCCGCGCGCGAGGTCGTACAGAAGGACCAGTTCTCGCTGTTGGATCTGCCCATTCTGCAATGCTGGCCGCAGGACGGCGGGCGGACCATCACGTTCCCCGTTGTTTTCTCGCGGAGTCCCGAGACCGGCAAGCGCAACTGCGGCACGTATCGCATGCAGGTCTTTGACGAGCGCACCACGGCGATGCACTGGCAGATTCACAAACACGGCGCCGAGCACTTCCGGCGCGCCGCGCAGAGTCAGAGCCGCGCGCGCCTGTCCCGAGCGGAGTCGCGGGATGAGCAAGCGGATAATGCGGTTGAGGCTGCACAAGCGCTCGAAGGCCGCATGGAGGTGGCGGTGGCCATCGGCACCGATCCGGCGGTGACGTTCGCGGCGATCTCGCCGCTCCCGCCCGACGTGGACGAGATGCTTTTCGCCGGCTTCCTGCGCTCGAAGCCGGTCGAGATGATGCGCTGCCTCACGGTTGACCTCGAAGTACCGGCAGCGGCCGAGATCATTCTCGAAGGCTATGTAGACCTTGCCGAGCGCCGCGTCGAAGGTCCCTTCGGCGACCATACGGGGTTCTACTCTCTCCCCGACGAATACCCCGTATTCCGCGTGCAGTGCATGACTCACCGCGAAGACCCGATCTATTCCACGACGCTCGTCGGTCGGCCGCCCATGGAGGACTGTTACATGGGCCACGCCATCGGGCGCATTTTCCTGCCGCTGATGCAACTGCAGTTGCCCGAGATCGTGGACATCCACATGCCGTTCGAGGGCATCTTCCACAACCTGATGCTGGTGGCGATCCGCAAATCCTATCCCGGCCACGCGCGCAAGGTGATGAACGCCATCTGGTCGCTCGGCCAGGCCATGT
>CAYWWM010000011.1:0-15451 GCA_964461735.1 uncultured Solibacteraceae bacterium
AGTCCGCGTGCAGGTGCGTCTCGATGACGTGCTCGATCTGGAGCCCGTGCCGGCGTGCGTGGTCGGGCTAGATCGCCACATCCCGCTGCGGATCAATGACCGCGGCCACGCCTTCCGAACCGATCATATAGGAAGCGTGCGAAAGACAACCGAGATAAAATTGCTCGAAATACATAGACGCGGCCCCCCCCCTCCCGGCGCTCCCGGAAAGAAGTTCAGTGTACCGCTTTCATAGTGCAGAGGAAAGCGCAGCCGTGCCGCGCCAGGCCGGCGATTAGGCTGCCCCTTTATTAGCTGGCGACCTTCACCTTCGGGGCGACTGAACGCCGTTCGTTGGTTGCGCTACACACCAACTGTAAAAATGGTCTAATACATAACAATGTCTCCACAGTTTTCTGAGTAACGGACATATGGGTATCAGCCTCAGATTGCGAGGCCACTTCCGCCAGTCTCCCAGAAATGTCACGGTAAAGGGACTCCTCGTTCACTTTGGAGTTAGAATGGGCTGTCAGGTGAAATTCATGCCTAAAGCCCTATTCCCTCCAGTCCGCCATCCTCTTTGGGTTCTGGCTGGATGTTTTTTCGTTGGCGTCCCCCTGGCTGAGTCCTGGGACGAGCACGTCCTGGTAACCCGTGCGAGCCTTTCGAGCGCGCCCGGTCTTCACGATCAACTCGTGCCGTATACCCGATTCGAAAGCCTGCTCAGAGACCTCGGTGTCCCATCTCCTCGGCAGTTCAACGAATCCATTCAGATTCCCAAAGAATATGCATTTCTTCCCAAGCTGGGTGAGACGGAAGGTGCGGGCGTCCCGATTCTAGAGGTTCTCGCTGCGTACTCGGATGAGCCGGACTGGGGGATGGACAAGGAGATTTTCGGGGAGTACCCGGCCGTCTGGCGTCCGGAGTACTCTCGCATGGGAGGCCGCGCAGGAACTCCGTCGCAGGCCTTCCGACATATGTACTGGCCGGAGTTCTCGTGGCGCATGCCGCTGCGAACCCTGAAGTCACCTGTGAGGAAACTGTTCTCCCCCCTGGGGCTCGCCCCGGAGCGGGCGGCGCTTTTTATTGACCTGTCGCGAAAGGCGCGGGCAGCCGGACATCTCTACTGGTCGGCGCGCTTCGTGGCCAACGCGCTTCATTATCTCGAAGACGTGGCGCAGCCCTTTCATGCGTCGCAAACGCCCACCAAGCGCGTTCTGCTGATGCCGCTCTTCGACCGCGACCACGGCAATGGAACCACGAATTACGTGCTGCAAGTGCAGAACATCATTGCCTACTATCACTTCGCTTTCGAGAAATACGTGGGACGCCAGATGCGAGAGTATTACGCCGGCCAAAACAGTAGGAGTGGGAAGCAGTTCGTGGCGGCTCTCGCCGGGGACCCTTCGGAGCGCGCGGAGACGGGCCCCGCTGGCATCGCCGAACTGGTCATTGCCTTGGCGGGTGTTTCTGTCCGGGAGTCCGCCCGAGCGGCGCGCAGCAGCATGAACTTCTTCCCCCCCATCGAGCAGCGGTTCGATGCCTTTGATCCCGAGCGATCCGTCGCCGAGGACCGCTGGTGGAATGCAACGATGCGCAATTCCGAGCTAGATTCGGCGGCCCGAGGAGAGCATATTGGCGTTGTGAACGAGATGTTTCGCCATCTCGGGGGCGCACTTCGCACCGTGGTGCGGGCCGAAGTCGTGGAGACGCTCAGTCGGCGGTGACTAAGAAAGCGCACGGACACGAAAGTTGAAATTGAACGAGCAGCAACGCGAAGCGGTGGAGCACGGCAGCGGACCGCTGCTGATCGTGGCGGGCGCGGGGACCGGCAAGACCCGCGTCATTGTGGAGCGCGTCGGCTATCTGCTGCAGAGCGTCCCGGGGATCCAGCCGGAGAGCATTCTGGCGCTGACGTTCGGCAAGAAGGCCGCGGAGGAAATGTGCCGCCGGGCCGTCGAGCAGTTCGGTGAACCGGCCCGCCGCTGCCGCTTCGCCACGTTCCACGCCTTCTGCTTTGACCTTCTGCGCGAAGAGCTTCCCCTGCGCCCGCTCGACGCGATTGATCAGTGGATTTTTTTCCGCCGTCACCTCGAAGACCTGGAACCGGACTACTACCTCAAGATTTCCGAGCCGGGACGGTTCCTGCACGACCTGGTGGACTTCTGCTCGCGCTGCCACGACAACCTGGTCAGTCCCGACGAGTTTCGCCGCTACGTCGAGCGCCGCGCGGAGGAGCGCGAGCGGGAGCTTCGCGCAGGCCGCGCGCCGGCCGAAGACGAGGAGGAGATCGCTCGGCTGCGCGAGTTGGCGCGCGTCTATGAGCGCTCGGAGGCCTTGCAGGCGCGCGAGGGCCTGCTCAGTTTTGGAGCGATGATCACGCAGGCGATCGCCCGCCTGCGAGCTTCCGAGCCTCTGCTCGAGCGCGTTCGCAACCGCTACGCCTACATCCTGGTGGACGAGTTTCAGGACACCAACGCGGCGCAGTGGGAGTTGCTAAAATTCCTGGCGGGCGAACGGCGCAACGTGGCCGTGGTCGGCGACGATTACCAGGCGATTTACCGGTTTCGCGGGGCCTCGAACGGCAGCCTCGACCAGTTTCAACGGAAGGATTTCGCTGGGCGCCCCCCCATCGTGCTGAACCAGAATTACCGTTCCACGAATCCCATCTTGCAAGTTGCCGACGCCGTGGCCCGCAAGCTGTCCAGCTACTCGGAGAAAAAACGGTTGGTTTCGAACAAACCAGAACCGGGACGCCGCGTGGAAGTGGTGGAGTTCGCCAGCCCCGAGCAGCAGGCCGACTGGGTTGCGGCGGAACTGGAAGCCGGGCTGGGCCGTTACAAACTGGCTCGTGAAGTAGCAGCGCAGCCGGAGCTGGCATCGCCCTTGTTCGCGGTGCTCTACCGGGCGCACCTCTACCGGGCGCCCTTGGTCGCCGCGCTGCAGCGGCGCGGCATCCCGTTCCTGATCCGCAATCTCGCCGTGAACAATCTTCCCCCGGTGCGGAATCTGGTGGCGTACCTGCGGGCCATTGGCTGCCCACAGGATTCCGTGAGCCTGGCGCGTGTACTGGCCGATCCGCAATGGGGACTCGACCTCGCGCAGTTTGTTCGTTATTGCCGCGCAGCGGGGCGCGAGCGCGCTTCGCTGCGCGATGTGATCGAAAAGGATCACACCGGCTGGCCCGGCCGGGCGCGGCTCCTGGCTCTCTTGGCGCGCTACCGGAATCTCTCTCAGGGGCAGCGGCTCACGACGTGGCTGGCCACCTTGCGCCGCGAACTGGGATGGGGGCGCGACTTGGCATCCGAACCGGCGCTGGGGACCTTCTCGGACTTCGTGGCGAAATGGGACCGGGGAAGTTCCACCGGGATGCTCCCAGAGTTCCTGGAATATTACGGGTACTTCGAAGAAGCGGGCGGCGTAGTCGCGCTGCCGGAGGACGAGGACGAGCCAGAGGCCGGGAGCGATTCGTTCCTGCTGCGCGCTCGCGAAGGGGTAGCCGCCGAGCAGCTTCCTCTGACGCTCGAACCCCCCAAGACAGCGGCTTCCCAGAAGGTCCAGCTCATGTCCGTGCACGCCGCCAAGGGACTTGAGTTCGAGCACGTGTTTCTGCTGCACCTGGTGGGGGGAGCGTTTCCCGTGCGCAATCGCAGTCCGCTCATCTCCCTGCCGGACGAACTGTGGAAGGGTCCGCTGCTGGCAGGCGACTTCCACATCGAGGAGGAGCGCAGACTGTTCTACGTGGCCCTGACCCGCGCCCGCTCCACGCTCACCTTGTGCACGGTCTCGAATGGCAGGCGAAAGCCCTCCTCCTTTCTCATGGAGCTGGCCGAGCCGCTCCATCCGCACCTGCGATGGGCGAGGCCGGCGGTTCCGCTGTCCCCCTCGAATGCGTCCGCAGGAGCGGCAGGCAGCCCGGACCCGCACCCTTCCCGGAAATATTCAAAGATCGGTGAATGGGCGGCGGCTTCGCTTCCGACGCCGGAGGGTTTTTCGCTCAGCGCCTCCGCCATCGAGACGTATCTGCAGTGTCCGCTCAAGTATCGCTTCAGCTACGAATGGCGGATTCCGTGGCCGCCCTCGCCGGCCATCCAATTCGGCTCCGTGATACACGGCGCGGTCCGGGAGGTGGTGGGACTGCTGGCCGGGGACGAGCGCAGCCTCACGCGCGACGCCTTGCTGTCCATCTTGGACCGGCGCTGGCTTGCCGCGGGTTTCGCCGACCCGGTCCAGGAACGCAAATATCGGGAAGAGGGTTTGCGGCAGCTCGAAGGGGTTTGCCATACCTGGGGCCACCAACCCATCGAATTGCTCCACCAGGAAAAGTCATTCGAGTTCCAGGGCGGCGGAACCAAGCTCGTCGGACGGATTGACCAGATCCACCGCCTGGCTTCCGGGGACGTCGAGCTGGTCGAATACAAGACGGGCCGCCCCCAGACCCAGAAAGAAGCCGATGGCAGCGCGCAGTTGACGCTCTACGCGGAAGCCTGCCGACGGGTCCTGGGCTTGCCCGCGCCGAATCTCGTGCTCTTCAACCTGGCGACCGGCGAGCGCATCTGGACCACGCGGTCGGAGGAACAATGGCAGGCCTTCGAGAAGACCATCCGCCGCACCGCCGGGGCGATTCGCGCGGGGCGTTTTCCGGCCCACCCGAACTACCTCTGCCGCTACTGCGACTTCCGCCGGATCTGTCCGGCCCACGACCAGGCGGGTCCGGACCACGACCACGGTAGTACCGCCCAGGTCCCGAACGATTAGGACTATCGGGCTATTGTGCCGCGAGCACGCCGCGGGCAGACTGAAAGCATCCCCCACGGGAGGTGGGCGAATGAATGTATCGGATAAGCGGCGGACGCGGCGGTTCCCCATGACGCTGCCCGTGGCAGTGAAAGTCGAAGAGATCACCGGACACGGCACGACAGTCCATACCCGCGACGTCAGCTCGAGCGGCGTGTACTTCGAGTTCGCCGCTCCGATCGACGTCGGGAGGTCCCTGGAATTCATCCTCACTCTGCCGGAGCAGATCACCAAGGGGAACGCCGTCCGGATCAAGTGCGTGGGGAAGGTAGTCCGCGTGGATCAGGGCAGGGCTGAAGCAGGAACGCTGGGCGTTGCCGCCACGATCGAACGCTACGAATTTCTCCGCGAGATGTGACACCCGCCGAGCACGATGCGGCAAGCGACGCGAGGGGTGCGTTGCGCCCCCGGCAGCCGCAACCCAAAAATCCCATCCCAAAAATGACCGCAGAAGGAGCGGAGTATAGGACTCGAGACGGGGAGCACGATTTGGGAAAACCCGAGTCCCGAATTGCGAGCCCCGAATCGCGCAGATCAGCGCCAGCGCCCGCGGCCCCTGGAGTTGCCGCGACGATGGTCATACCCGCCGCCGAGTCCTCCTCTCCAGTCGCGTCCGTAGGAGCGGCCTCCCTCGATAATGATTCGAGGGCTGATGATGCGGGGACCGTAGAAGTGCGGCCGCGGGCGAATCACGATGGTCGGTCCGTATAGGTAGGATGGAAACGGATCGTAGTATCGGTATCGGTATGGATAACCGTAGGCGTAGGGGTACGGATATCCGTAAGAGAAATGGAGGGAGGGTCGGCGCTTGGAATACCCGTGCGCGGGAACGGCTCGCCGGGCGCGGCGCTGCAGAGCCGCCGGTTCATAGTCTTCCTTCCGGACGGGCCGGAAAGCTGCCTGCGCCGGGGCGGTCTCCACAGTGATCGGCGCCAGCGTGCGGAAGGTGAGCATGGACTCGGGATAGACCACCGTCGGCTCGCCGCGCGTAGCAAGGACGCCGATGGTTGAAGCGGCGGCGCCTGCAATCGCTCCCATTCCCGCGCCGAACCCGCCGTCCGCCGCAGCGCCGATCGCCGCTCCGATTCCCGTTGTAGCGGCGATCGCGACCACGTCATCCCCCACCGAAGTCGGCCCGTCGTGCTCAATCCATTCCGTGACCAGCGGCATTTGCCTGCCGTCCACTAAGCTGACCTCGGTCAGCTCCAGACCCAGGCTCGAGGTCCCGGAGCGGCGCCCGGCTTTCTCGGCCACCACGATGCGGCCTTCGACCGTCTGGCCGCGGTGCGCGATGACGAATCCGTCGGCCACCAGCGGCTGCGCCAGCGAGCCGATGAAGTAATCGCCCGGCTGGTTTTGGTCGCTCGAAATCGCCTGATTTACCCGAACGGAAATCCAGGAGCCGGCTGGCAGATTCAACTGCGGCGGTGAAGTGGTCAGGTATGTTTCATATGCTTGTTGGGCGCTGCCGGAAACGGCGCCGCCCCAGCACACAGCAGACGCCAATGCGAACACTCGTATCGTTGTTCGTCTCAGGTTTTCCATGTGCGATCCCCCCGAGAACAATTTCGGCGCTTTCCGCAACTTCCTCTGAAGCTCAAAACCCGGCTCGGGGTAAAAAGTCGCGGTGGGATCAAGAGGTGTTAGGTGTTAGGTGTTAGGTGTCAGGTGTCAGGTCTGAGCGCCAGCTGCTGGCGGCGGGGGCAAGCACGGCATGCGTTTGTGCTGGATTCTTACTGAGCTAAAGGAAGGGGGTGGATTCTCCCTAGCAGGCGATAGCTTGCGTGAGACCTAACACCCAGCACCTAGCACCTGACACCTAGTTTCACTCCGCGCCTTGCGGCACGGGCTCTTCGCCGTTGGGCCCCACCAGTTTGTTCAGCCAGATTTCCGGCTTCTCCCCTTTGTGACGGCCTCCAGTCACGGTGATCTGATCGCCCGGCTTGAGCGTCGTCGTCTTCCATCCCATCCGAAACAGCCGCATCGGAGAAGACGTTCCGGCCGTCCATTTCACGACCGTGCCGTCCGCCTGCTGGACTTCGAAGACAATAAAGGCATGCGGATTTTTCAGCAGGAATTCCGTGACCGTCCCCGTCAAGGTGACTGGCTTGTCCCGCTCGTAGTTCGCCAGCGAATGATGGGCGAACGCCGAGCCGGATGCAATCAGGAAGCCCGCCGTGAGGATCCAAACCGCTACCCATTTACTGCTTTTCCTTGCCATGATTCCTCCTCCGTCTCTTCGCCCTCCCCTAAAACCTAGCACCTGACACCTGACACCTAATTTTACTGCCCGTCTCCGCGGGCGCCTTGCAGGCGGCGAATTTCCGGCAGATGGTCCTGCTCGAAGTGATCCAGGCAGAGCACTGCTTCCATCAGCTCCCAATCGGGCTGCAACTTGTAGACCTGCTTGCCTCCCCAGGGTCTGGTGTAGGCCTTGGGGTCGTCGAAGCGGAATTCTATTTCCAAGGTGTCCCGGTCCAGGCGCCGGATACGCTCCGTGACGCGCAGGGCGTCGGTATGCGGATGGCCGGCGCGATCCAGCCAGGTTTCGTCGCCTCCCATGAGGCCGGCCGTCTCGATGACGAGCGTGTCGCCGTCCCACTTTCCGACCGATTGCCCCATAAACGAGGGCGGCGCGCCTTCGGTGAGCGGCCTGCCGTCCGTGTAAATGTTGCGTCCCAGGCGGTGTGTTTCAAAGAGCATGACGACGCGGCCGGGAACCTGAAAAATCTCGAAATTGGTGCGCACGGAAAGGAAGACGCGCGGAAAGCCGGCCGGCAGGCACGACATCACCGGGTCTATCGCCAGACCGAACGGCCTCGAGTCCGCCAATCCAGCCGCTTCGCCGCCCTCTGCGAGCACCAATCCGACCGGCTTGCCGCTGGCGTCCAGCTCGCGGCTCACCCGCACCCTCTGCCTTGCCTCGAAAACCTTGGCTGCCCAGGGCTGCATCGGGGGAACCAGGTTCGAGCCGTCGGGGTTGGTGATGCCGGGAGCAGAGTCCCGGCGATACCAGTTTCCCGACAGGTCCGGCGTCTGTGCCAGAATCACGGGCGACAGGGTGAGCGCCGCCGCGATCACGAGCAAGCGACGAGCGGAACGACATAGATATGTCGTTCCGAGTGGCGAGTGACTGGAGAAACGCAAGTCAGCACCTCCATCCGGGAGAACCACGGCACAACCTGGACTATTCATGAAACTCGGATACGAAAGCGACTCTTCGTTTTCTCTAGCCCAGGCGTTCACGCCTGGGAACACGGAATCGAATCATTTTTCTCAGCCCCCTTAAGGGGGCGTAGGCTCACACTCAGAGGAAAGCCCCCTGGAAGGGGGCTACAACAGTGTGTGGGCCTCCTCGAACCCAGGCGTAAACGCCTGGGCTAGAGAAAGGACGCGGCTTCCGATGGTCCCGAGCGGAAATGGCCATGAATGATCCAGCTCAAACAGCGTGCCTACCAATCCACCGTTACACCGCCAGGAGGCTGAGCTTCCCGGTGCTGTCGCCGAGCTTTTCCAACGGGACGCCGAGCAGGTCCATCATGGTCAGCAGCAGGTTCGTTACGGGCGTGTCCTGGGGATAGCGGAGGTGGCGGCCGCCCTTCAACTGGCCCGCTGCGCCGCCCGCGAGCAGCGTGGGCAGGTTGTCGTGCAGGTGCGAGTTGCCGTCGCTCAGGCCGCCGCCGTAGAGCACCAGCATATGGTCGAGCAGCGAGCCGTCGCCGTCGGGGGTGGCGCGCAGACGGTCGAGGTAGTAGGCGAAGTGCTTGGCGTGATAGAGGTTGATCTGGATGACCTTGTCAATCTTGTCCTTCTTGTACATGTGATGCGTGAGCGAGTGGTGGCCTTCGGGGATGTTGATCTCCGGGTAGGTGCGGCCGCCGAATTCGCGCCCGATCATGAAGGTGATGACGCGGGTCAGGTCGGTTTGGTAGGCCAGGACCTGCAAATCGAACATCAGCTTGGCGTGCTCGGTAAACGTCGCGGGGACGCCGGGGGGACGCTCGAGAGTGGGCAGTTCGCGGGAGGACTGCTCCTCGGCAAGCTGGATGCGGCGCTCGACGTCGCGGATGGCTTCGAGATACTCGGTGAGCTTGGCCCGGTCGCTGGGGCTCAGGCCGGCCAGCAGGCTGGCGGCCTTCTCCGTAACCGAATCGAGAATGCTGCGGTCGCGCTGGATGCGGCGCAGGCGCACGGCGGGGTCGGTGCTGTCGCTGTCGCCGAAGAGCCGCTCGAAGACCACGCGCGGGCGGTCCTCCATGGGCATCGGCGTGGTCGGCGTGCGCCAGCAGATGGTGTTCATGTAGGCGCAGGTGTAGCCGGCTTCGCACTGGCCTAACAGTTCGGGAGTGTCCATGCAGAGCTCGAGCGAGGCGAGCTGCGTCTGCCTGCCGAGTTGCTGCGCGACGAGCTGGTCCATCGAGATTCCGGCTTCGGTGTCGGCGCCTTCGGTCTTGCGGGGATGCACTCCGGTGAGGTAAGTGGCGCCGGCGCGGGCATGGTCTCCGGTGTTCTCGCCGGCCAGCGCGCGGCCGGTATTGTGCGCCAGGCCGGTCAGCACCAGCATCCGGTCGCGGAACGGCGCCAGCGGCTCCATGATCGGAGTCAATTCGAAGCCTGCCCCTTCAGCGGCGGGAGTCCACTTGTCCATCATGACCCCGTTCGGGAGATAGACGATGGAGAGGCGTTTCACCGGCGTAGCCGCGGACTGCGCTCCGCGTGCGAACGACGGAACCATGGCGTCAAGCAATGGCAAAGCCAGCGTGGCGCCGGCTCCTCGCAAAAACGTGCGTCGTGGAATCGCTTTCTGGAAAATCATCATGACAATGTGCCTCCCCTATCGTGAACTGCTCTTTTCTCTTCGCTCGTCACTGGTCACTCGTCACTGCTCTTGCGACCTCCGCATCTGAAAGGGCATGCTGTTGACGATGCCGACCATCAGGGCCGACCAGCGGTATCCGCCCGGTTTGGCGTCGCGGATGATCTCGCGGATGGCGGGCATATCGTAGGGTTCCAATCCCCGGCCCAGCGCGTAGGTGAGCAGCCGGACCGTGGCCGTCTCGACAAACTGTTCGGGGCGGCTGACCAGGAACTTGCGCAAATCCGCCGGCCCCTGCAACTGGAAGCCGTCCGGGGTTACGCCGGAAGAATCAATGGGCTTGTCGCCGTCGCTGGTCCGCCACTTGCCGGTGGCGTCGAAGTTTTCGAGCGCGAAGCCGAGCGGGTCCATCACGCGATGGCAACTGGCGCAGACCGGGTTGGCGCGGTGCTGCTCCATCTGCTGCCGCATCGTCAGCAGCTTCCCGTCCTGGCCCGTCTTCAGGTCAAGCGAGGGCACGTCGGCGGGCGGCGGCGGCGGCGGCGTCCCGAGGATGTTTTCGAGCAGCCACTTGCCGCGGATGGTCGGTCCTGTGCGCGTGGCGTAGGACGTGACGGTCAGGACGCTGCCTTGGCCGAGCAAGCCTCTGCGGTTCTCGTCGGCAAGCGAAATGCGCCGGAAGTGGCTGCCGTAGATATTGGGTATCCCGTAGTGCCGCGCCAGGCGCTCGTTGACGAACGTGAAGTCGGCGTTCAGCAGGTCGAGCACGCTGCGGTCCTCCCGCAGCAGGCTTTCGACGAACAGCTCGGACTCCTGCCGGAAGGCCTCGCGCAGGTTGGCGTCGAAGTCGGGGAAGTAATCGGGGTTCGGCCACACCTTCTGTACGTTCCGCAGGAAGAGCCACTGCCCGGCGAAATTCTCGACCAGAGCTTTGGAGCGCCCATCGGCGAGCAGGCGCCGCGTCTGCGCCTCGAGAACCGCGGGGTCCTGGAGCCTGCCCTGCTCGGCGAGCGTGAGCAGCTCGTCATCGGGAATGCTGCTCCAGAGGAAGAACGACAGCCGCGACGCCAGTTCGAGATCGCTCAAGCGGTACGCGGCGCCTGAAGCGACGTTGGCGGGATCGCGCTCGATGCGGAACAGGAACTCCGGGTCCACCAGGATGCGCTGCAGCGCCGCCTGAATGCCCTCCTCAAAGCCGCCTTCCCGTTGCCCGGTCCGGTAGAGGGCAAGCAGGCCCTCTACCTCCGCATCCGTAACGGGGCGGCGGAAGGCGCGCCGCGCCAGGCGCGAAAGAATCCGCCGGGCGCAAGGTTCTTCCTGGGCCGAGCCGGCCGGGGTGCAGACGAAAATCTCACGGCGGCTGGCCGTCTCGCCTTTGCCTTGCACGTCATACGGCCCGCCGATGGTGACGGTGTGAACGGCCGGGGGATCGTCCGGGCGGCCGTAATCCATGGCGTAGGCATAGTCGGTCACCGGCGGCTGAAATACGCCTTCGGGCTCCGAGGTCTCGTTCGGGAAGGTGAGCGTAAGCAGCCGCGTGCCCGCCTTGGCCCGGAAACGCATCTCCAGGTGATTGTCGGCGGTCATCAGGTAGCGCTCGAACTCGCCCTGATCGAAGGAGCTGTAGCGCAGCGGGCGAGTCTCGCCCTTGTAATCGCCGCCCACGGTGAACTGCTTAATCTTTTCTCCGTCCAGGCGCACGTCAAGCTGGTGGGCGCGCTCGAGGCCCAGGATGTAGGTCTTGCCGTTGCGCTGCAAGCGGATTTGCATGGAGTATTCGGCGTCCACCGGGAAGTGATGCCGCACGGCAATGCCGCCGCGCGAGCCGAGCGGCAGGTCTTCGCCCATGCGGTCCACTTGCATCACGAAGCGCGGCACGTCGTAGGTATCGAAGGCCGGCCGGGCCGAGGGATCGCCAATCGCCAGGCGGCTGATTTTGCGCGACGCCGACATGTATCCTTCCATCAGCATCGGCGAGACCGTGAGCACGTCGCCGATGTTGTCGAAGCCGTAGCCGGCGTCGTCGGTCGGAAGAATCGCCGCGATGTCCACGGCGTTGGCGTCGAGCGCCAGCAAGTCCCGGATGGCGTTGGAATACTCGGGCCGGTTGAGGCGATGCAGCGTCGGCCGGCCCGGATTGGGCGCGGCGGCCGAGGCACGGTCGAGCGCCGTTTCCAGGTACGCGGTGAAGGAGTCATACACGGCCGGCTCGGGGCGCGGCAGGCCGGCCGGCGGCATCTGCCTCATCCGCAGCTTGCGAATCACCTTTTCCCACACCGCGGCGTCCGCGCTGGGGTTCTGGACGTTCCTGCCTTCGAGAACCAGGTCCGCCGTCTTCAGCCGCTCGTTGTGGCAGGTCACGCAGTAGCGGCTGATCACCTCGCCGTATTGCGGCGTGGCGGCCGAGGGCGCCTGGCCCACTGCCGGAAGACACCCGGCCAGCAACATTCCCGCCCAGGCCAGGATCGCTCGGAATCGGGGAGAAACTCCGCGCCTGCGCCAGCCGGTGTCTTCAGTTCCCATGCTCCCTCCAGTCAAAAGAAATCGAGCCTCTACAATGGCCTCAAGTATAGCATAGCGGCAAGAGAAAAATGCCCGCTATAATAGGAGCCTGGACGCCGTTCGGAATACGCGGCGCAGGGCGCGACTAAAAAAAACAAGGAGAGAAATTCCCCAAGCCTTCAGAGGTATTTTGCAAGCGGCCCAACCTTTCGGAGTTCGGAATCCGGAATTCGGAATCTGTCATTTTGGTTCCGGCTGCGCCGGGTTAGGGGTTTAGAATTTGGGATTTGGATTTTCTCTGCAGCAGAGGAGGCCGGAAAAACCTATGGTCTGGTTGATCTTTGTCGGGGGCGCGGTATTGTCCTGGGGAGCCTACGGAGCGCTGCTCCACCAGGGGCAAGTGCAACTGGGGAATCCCTTGAAGGCGATGCTCTGCGTGGGCGCCGCCTATTTTCTGATGGGCGTCATCGTTCCGGTGGCGGGCCTGAGCGCCCAGGGCGGGCTGTCCGGCTTCAACACGAATGGCCTGATGTTGGCTACGGCCGCCGGAGCACTGGGCGCCGCCGGCGCTGCCTGCATCATCTGGGCATTCCGCTCCGGCGGCCTGCCGGTCTATGTGATGCCGCTGGTTTTCGCGGGCGCTCCCATCGTGAACGTGATCGTCACGATGATGCTGCACCCTCCGAAGTCCGCCGTCAATCCGCTGCTCTACGCGGGGTTTCTGCTGGCGTCCCTCGGAGCCGCGATGGTGCTGTACTTCCGGCCCACGGCTTGATAAGGTTATCAACGAGCATTTTTTAACGCCACCCAAAGAGGGGGAGGAAGATCATGGGGACGAAAGCGCGCGCGCGAATCGGCATCGCAATCCTGGGAGGACTTACGGGGCTGGCGGGTCTCGCCGCCGCGGAGGACTGGACGCAGTGGCGCGGCCCCAGCCGCGACGGCACGGTGACGTCGTTCACGCAACCGGAGGCGTGGCCGGCCAATCTTACGCAGCGCTGGAAGGTCGCGGTCGGGGACGGCTATGCGACGCCGATCGTCGTGGGCGACCGGCTCTACGTCTTTTCCCGGCAAGGCGATAACGAGGTCATGATGGCGCTCGAAGCAGCCACCGGCAAAATCCTCTGGCAGTCCGCCGGCTACCCGGCCATCTTCACGATGAACAGCTCGGCGGTGCGCCATGGTCCCGGACCGAAATCCACGCCCGTCTATGCGAACGGCAAGCTGTACGCGATCGGAATGACCGGCACGGTCACGGCCTTCGACGCGGCGAACGGCCGAGTCCTCTGGCAGAAGCCCGGAACGGCGGACCTGCTGCCGATGTGGACCTCCCACTCCTTTTCGCCCCTGATCGAAGGGGGCCTGGTGATCTTTCACGTGGGCGGGCACAACCAGGGAGCGCTCACGGCCTACGATGCGAACACGGGAGACGTGAAATGGAGCTGGAGCGGAGACGGTCCCGGATACGGATCGCCGCTTCTCGTGAATCTCGGCGGCACGCGCCAGATCGTGGCCCAGACCCAGGGAAAGCTCGTCGGCGTGGACGTGCGAACGGGTGCCCTCCTGTGGGAGCATCCCTTCGCCAGTTCCAACTTCACCAACTCGCTGACCCCGGTGCGCTACGGCGATTCGTTTATCGTCTCCAATAATTCGAAGCCGGCCACCGCCATTAGCGTCACGAGACGGGACGGCCAATGGGTTTCGCAGGTGGCGTGGGAAAACCCGGACGTGCCCATGCGCATGAGCAACGGCGTGATCGTGGGCGACACCTTCTTCAGCCTTTCCACGCGCAACTCGGGACAGTACTTCACGCTGGACGCGAAGACGGGAAAAACGTTGTGGACCTCGGAGCCCCGTCAGGCGACCAACGTCTCCCTGATGAAAGCCGGGAACCTCGTGTTCAGCCTCGAAGATGACGGCGAGCTGGTCGTCTTCCGTCCCGGCCCGACGGCGTTCGAGCCGATCCGGCGCTACAAGCTGGCCGACACGGATACATGGACGCAGCCGGTGATCATAGACAACCGGGTGTTTGTGAAGGACGTGACCACTCTGGCGCTGTGGACGTGGAATTGATGAGACAGCTTTTGGTTAGAGCGGTTTCACTTTTAGTGTAGACCGTCAGGGCATCCCGGCTAGCCGGGATGCCGCAATTCGTCCGCTGCGCGGCGGCTTTAGCCGCTGCGGTTGGTTTGGTAAAGCTTGCGGAAAGACTTCCCTCAGGCGCTAAAGCGCTCCCTCACCGACTCTGATGCGGCACGACTAAAAGTCGTGCCCTGACGGTTCCACATCCCGGTCTACACCATTTGTAGAACCGCTATAACACCTACCGTACCTTTCTCTGCAACACCTTGGGTGGGGCAGGGTTATCACCAAGAGGGCCAGTGCGTAAGGCGGCTATGTTAAAATAGGCAATGATCAGGACTGTTCCCCTTGGCCGGACGGCGCGTTCCCCGTGGAATTGGAAGGAGACTAGGATGCGACGCAGCGAGAGAGGTTCCCACGGTTCCCTGGCGGGCAGACTGGCGTGGCTGGGTTGGCTGCTGGCGGTGGCAGTGTCGGCTCCTCCCGCGCGCGCGCAGGGCGAGGAGCAGTTCCGGGCTGGTCAGCGGGCTGAAGAGCAGCGGAACTACGACCTGGCGTTCGAGCAGTATCAGGGCGCGCTGCAGGCCGATCCCTCCAACGTGCAGTACATGATGGCGTTTCGCCGGGTGCGGTTCCAGGCCGGGGCCATGCACGTGGACCGCGCCAACGACCTCCGCGAGCAAGGCGATCTGGCCGGAGCGCTGGCCGAGTACGAGCGCGCCGCCCTGATTGATCCCTCCAGCCCCGTGGCCTCGCAGGCCATCCAGCAGGTGCGCGCGCTGCTCGAGCAGCAGCAGCAGGGGGAGCAGGCCGCCGTGGACCAGGCGCCCAGCGGGCTGGCGCAGCTCGAGGAAGCCCTCGGCCCGCCGGAGCTGCAGCCGCTGTCGCGCGATCTGATCAACCTGCGCATGACCAACAACAGCCGGGTGGTTTTCGAGACCCTCGGCAGGCTGGCCGGCATCAACGTGCTGTTTGACCTCGATTTCATGCCGCGCCCCGACACCTCCGTAAACCTCGCCAACGTCACGATCGAAGAAGCCCTGGACCAGGTTTCGATCCAGACGCGCAGCTTCTGGAAGCCCGTGACGCGGAACACCATCCTGGTGCTGCCCGACACCACCGTCAAGCGGCGCGAGCAGGAGCAGCAGATCCTGAAGACGTTTTACCTGTCGAACACCATCACGCCGCAGGAGCTGACCGAAGTGGTGACGGCGATCCGCAGCCTGCTCGAAACGCGGCGCATCCAGCAGGTCAACTCGATGAACGCCATCATCA
>CAYWWM010000012.1:0-15198 GCA_964461735.1 uncultured Solibacteraceae bacterium
CCGGGATGAGCTTGTTCCAGGACCGCGGCGTGATGGTCTGGGCGCTGATGTGGGGAATCATCGTGGCCAGCGTTGCCTACGTCGTGGTCGGCCTGCTCTTCGCCAATTTTTTCGCGCGTCTCACGATTGTCCCGATCGAATACCTGGTACCCGTCACGCTCGCCACGTGCTTCATCGGCGCCTACACGGAAAACAACAGCTTCGGCGATTTGGTGGTAGCATTGATCTACGGCGCGCTGGGTCTCTTCATGGCCGTCTTGAAGTACCCCGCCGCGCCGGCCATTCTCGGCGTGGTGCTTGGTCCGGTTCTGGAAAGGAATTATTCGCGAGCCTTGCTGTTGTCGGAGGGATCGCACCGGACATTCTTCGCGACGCCGTTGCTAATCGCGATGTGGATTCTGCTGGCCTTGGTGATTGGCGGCCCCTTCATTTGGAAAGTTTGGAAAAAAACGGAAGCCTAAATTGCGCATGGAAAGAGAGACGGTCCCCCGGAAGATGCTGATGCCAACAAGAGTCGCCGTACTGCTTCTGGCCATTGCGATGATGACCTCCTGCCAGCGTTCCGGCGGTGACGGCGCGGCCACGTTCCCGGATCGGCCCGTTACGCTGGTGGTGGGCTACAGCGCCGGAGGCACCGTAGACACCGCCGCCCGCGGCATCCAGCCCTATTTGCAGAAGGCCTTAGGCGCGACCGTGATCGTCGAAAACAGGCCCGGCAGCAGCTCCCTGATCGCGGCCAACTACGCCGCCGCGGCCGAGCCGGACGGTTATACCCTCATGGTCGGCACCAATGCCACCATCATGAACTCGCAGGTCTATCCCGACTCTTGGAAGGCGGAGCGTTCGTTTATTGACTCGTTCATCCCCATCTATTCCTGGGTCAACGCGGATGGGAACGCCATTGCGGTCCGGAAAGACAGTCCGTGGAACTCGATGGACGACCTGGCCGCGGAGGCCAAGCGGCGCGCCGTCAAGTTTTGCATGGCCGGCGGGCTGGGGTCGGGGGATCACGTCACGGCCATCATGATTCGGAAGGCTTACGGAGGCCAGTGGATCATTGTCCCCATGGACAGCGGCGCCGAGGCGATTGCTGCGGTCCTGGGCAGCAAATGCGACGCCTCCTCCGCCAGCCCGGCCGGCGCCAGCGTGGATCCCGGCAGCTTGAAGATGATGGCCGTCACCACTCCCGAGCGCGCTTCCCGGTGGCCGGATACGCCCACCTTTGCGGAATTGGGCAAGCCCGAAGTTACGTTTCAATTCGTCATCGGAGCCATGGCGCCGGCCGGCACGCCGCCGGCAATCATCGCCAAGCTCGAAACCGCTTTCGCGCAGGCTCGCAGGGACGCGGATTTCATTGCCTGGGCCAGCAGCAGCAACCAGCCCATCGGGAGCGAAGGATGGAGCGCGGCAAAGTTCGGCGCCTTCTTGCGGGACGCCAACGCCGGTTTGCAGGACGTCATTCCCGCGCTGCGGGAAGATATCCAGAAGGCGCAGCAGGGCAACTGAATTCCCGCCACAGCGGAGCTGGAGCGGGAACGATCGGAAGGAGGAATCGTATGATCAAGAAATGCGCGGGATCGCTCGCTTGCCTTCTCATCCTGGCCGGGCCGGCCGCTCACGCCAGGAACCTCTTGATCCAGGGCGGAACGCTGATTTCCGGGACCGGCCAGCCCCCGCTGCGCGACGCGCGCATCCTGGTCGAAGGGAACATCATCCGCCGCATCTGGACGGGCGACGCGCCGCCGCAGAGCCTGCCTCCCGATACGCAAGTTGTAAACGCGCAGGGGAAATTCATTATTCCCGGATTGATTGACTCCCACGTCCATTATCGGGAATACATGGGCGAACTGTTTCTGTCCTACGGCGTGACCACCGTCTACGATCTCGGGAATCCCGTGCATTGGCAGACGGCCATCAAGAAGGGACTGAATGAGGGCAAGATCCGCGGCCCGCGCTTCTACTTCTGCGGAGGGATCGCGTTTTCGGAACGTGGTGGAGAAGGATCCGCGCCTACGGTTCGCGAGCGGGACCTCGCGGCCATGAGAGGGCCGGAGGATGCGGCGCGCGCCGTCGCCGTCCTCAAGGAAAAGTCCGATTGCGTCAAGCTGAGTGAAAACCAGAAGGGGGATCTGTTCACGCCTATCGCGCGAGAGGCCCGCGCCGCGCGCATGGCCGTCATCTCCCACTCGCTCGATGCGGTCGAATCCGCATCATGGGGCATCACCGGCATCGAGCACATGGTCGGGCCGGCGATCTCGACCATTCGCAGCCGCGAAGGGCGCGCAGCCCTGGCGGGCATGAACATCGAGGCGGGCCACAAGAACAGCCTCCTCTATCAATGGATGGACCCGGCTGCCTTCGACGAGGTGATTCGCGCACTGGTCAGCCGCGGGGTGATGATCAACCCGACGCTGCACTTCGAGTGGAAGGCCCTGACGGAGCACGCCAGTGTGCATGAATTGCAGGACACGCGGCTGCTCAACAATCCCAAGCTCCAATATATGCCGCTGAGCGAGCGGCTGGTCACGCTCGGCCAGTACCACTGGCCGGATGGGCGGGCCGCGGGAGAGCGCGAGCTCTACCTCAAGGGCTACCGGCGCGTGCAGGAGTTCCTGGGCCGGTTCGTGAGAGCCGGCGGCAAGATCTACTCCGGGACCGACAGCGCCGCCGCAACCACGCCCGGCCTCAGCTTGCACCACGAAATGGAGCTGCTCGTGGACGCGGGGCTGACGCCGCTCGACGCCCTGCGCAGCTCCACGCAGTGGTCGGCGGAGTTGCTTGGCCTCGACCGGCTCGGAACCGTCGAAGCGAACAAGCTCGCCGACCTGGTGATTTTGCGGAGCAACCCCTTGGATGACATTCGCAACACGGCCGCAATTGATGCCGTGATTCGCGACGGCGAAATCGTGGACACCGCCTTTCACAGCGACTATTCGTTTCCCTTCCAGCGTCTCGGGCCGGAATCGAAGCACCTCTACAACCCGGTCCCCGCGCTCTCGGACGTGATCCCGCCCGTGGCGGCGCAAGGGAGCGAGGTCACGCTGCGCGTGCTCGGTCGGGGGTTTGTTTCGAGTTCCGCCGTGAAGATTGACGGCTTTGCCGCGCCCACGACCTGGGTAAGTCCCACGGAGCTTTCCGTGCGCCTCACGCGCGCGCAGAGCGCCCGCGTCGGCACGCTGCTGATTCAAGTGGAAACACCGCTTCCCGGCGGCGGAATCACGGAACCCATCGAGTTCTTCATTACGTACCCCTGACGCTCGGCCTCCCTGTTCCCAGCGGGGCTGTAACGATTTGGAGTTTCGGCGGACTGCTATCCAGAGTGAGTCGGGGTTACGCTCCAACTCGTCGTATGGGATAATGCCCCGAAGAAAGGGCTTGGGCAATGAAGATCAGGAATTGGGTAGTGCTCGCGGCCGCGGCGGCCTGCATGGGGAGCGGCCAGGCGGTTCGAGCCGCTGAGTTTGACCATGCTCCCTGGGACCGCGTGCTCAAGCGTTTCGTGACGGAAGCGAGCCGGGTGGATTACGCGGCGTTGAAGGCCGAGCCGGGTGACCTCAACCGCTATGTTGCCCAGATAGCCGCGCGCAGTCCCGTTTCGCATCCGCAAGACTTCCCCACGCGCGCCAGCCAACTCGCCTACTGGATCAATGCCTATAACGCGCTGGTCATGAAATCGGTGATTGAAAACTGGCCCACGAAAAGCGTCCGGGACATTGGCTTCCTGCCCTACAGCTTTTTCTGGCGGCAGAAGTTCACGGCCGGCGGAAAGCGGTACACGCTCAACAACATCGAGAACGATTTCTTGCGGAAGCAACTGCAGGAACCGCGCATCCACTTCGTGATCGTGTGCGCCGCCAACAGTTGTCCCCGGCTCCAGCGGCAGGCGTTTACGGCGGAGAACACCGAGCGCCTGCTCGAAGCGGCGGCCCGCTTTTTCGTCAATGAGCCGCGAAACCTCAAGATTGAACGCGCGTCCAATCGCGTCACCGTGGCGCGCATTTACACTTTCTACAACGAAGACTTCGAAAACCACGCGCGCAAGACGGGGAAATCTCCCGTCGGGCATCCTTTGCTGGATTACATCTGGATTTATGCCAACGAACAAACCCGCGCGACGCTCGAAGCGCTGGACAAGCCCACCGTCGGGGACTTCGAGTATGATTGGGGAATCAACGACGTGAACGCTCCGGTTTCCACCGGCGCCAATGCGACATCATAGGAGGCTATCGCATGAGAGTGCTCACGCAGCAACTGCATCACCTGTATGGTAAGTTTCTGTTGCTTTCCTTCCTGGGTCTGGTCCTCTTCCAATTGGGTTGAAGGTCTTAGAGCACTGAAGGTTTCAGTGCACTGCCCAGAAAGTTTCGTGAGGATGTCGGAGCGACCGCGGACGGTCCGAAGAAAGGAGCAATCCCGAGGATCGTGATACGACGCGTATTTTTGCTGGTTGTATGGGCCCTCGCGGCGCTGCCGGCGGAAGTCCGCGCGGCCAACACCTGGGATTCCCCGGAAATCGAGTCGGGCTTCCGGCTCCTCTACGAATTGCGGTTCCGCGAGGCGCGCGGGGTGTTCCAGTCGTGGCAGGCCGAGAACCCCGCCTATCCGCTGGGACACGCGGCCCTCGCCGCCTCTCATCTGTTCGAAGAGTTTTATCATCACGGAGTGCTGACCTCGGAATTCTTTCTCGATGACAAGCGACTTCTGGGCGGCGTGGACGGAGTCCCTGACCCGGAGCGCCGCACGGCCTTTCTCAGGTTCAATCAGCAGGCCCGGGAGCTGGCCGAGCAGCAGTTGCGCGAAAACCCCCGGAATTCGGAAGCCCTGTTTGCCCTGACGCTGGCCACGGGGATGATGGCTGACTACGCCGGCTTGATCGAAAAGCGCCACCTGGCCAGCCTGCGCTTCGCGCGCGAGGCGGAGCGCCACGCCCGAGAGTTGCTGGCTCTGCGGCCGAATTCGGCGGACGCTTACCTGGCTCTCGGGGCATCCAATTACATCCTGGGCAGCCTGCCGTGGCACAAACGCTTTTTCCTGTGGGTGGGCGGAATTCGCGGCAACCGCGCAGACGGCATGCGGCAGCTCGGCGTGACCGCCGAGCAGGGCCGCTATCTCCGCCCCTTTGCGAAGATTCTTCTCGCGCTCACCGCTTTGCGGGAGAAGCAGCCCGGCTTGACTCGCAAGCTCCTCGAGGAGTTGACCGCCGAATTCCCAACGAACCCGCTCTTCCGGCGCGAATTGTCCCTGCTGCAGCAGAAATGACCGGTGACCTATGCGGCCTGCTTGCAGCGATTCTTGAGCCCGGCTTGCGAACGGGGACGGTTAAGTCTTCACGTACTCTTCCAACTGCAAATGCAGGATCAAACCGTTGTCGAGCTTCCGCAGGACCGCCCGGTTCAACACGCCAATAGTTCCGGTGATGCGGCTCTGGTCAACGGTGCGCACCTGATCGCAAAGGGCGCGGGAGTCCTTGGGAAGTCCGCTCTCCTGAGTGGCGAGGATCGGCTGAACAAGACGTTCCGCCGTCTTGCCCTTCACGGACGAGAGTGGAACCACGGTAGCCGTGCTGCACAATTCGTTGGCGAGAGTCCGTGACACAACCACACAGGGGCGGGTCTTCGGAATCTCCGCCCCGCGCGCGGGGTCGAGCGCTACCCAAACTACAGAGCCTCTCACCATGAAGGCCAACCCTCCCGGTCAACAGCGCCAAAATCGCGGCTGACCCGGCCTGACTCGGCCTGCCCTTCGCGGTACTCGCGAGCCAGGCGGGCCTCGATTTCTTTCCGCGTGTGCTGCTGAATCCAGTCTGCCAGGAACGCGTTGAGAAGGCCGCTCAATGTCTTCTCCCGGGACAATTTCCGCGCCTGCTCGACCAGCTCGTCTTTCAAGATTACAGTGGTTCTCACATTCCCTCCTGCATATTCAAATCATACAATGATCATATCACGATATGGTCGTTGATGCTACAAATCGGATTGGTGAGTAGCTGCCTGCGCTCCCGATGTATGCTCCGCCCACCCGCCCCCGCCGGGCGTCTCGATGCGGAGGATGCTCCCGCGCGGGGCAGTGAAAACGGTTTTCGAGCGCAGCGTCCGGTTCCTTCCGCCGGCTCCCGAATCCCGAGTCGCGAGTCCCGACGACTTTGGCAGGATCAGTTCGTTCTTGCCCGGCTTTCCGGGCTGACCGCCCGCCAGACCATACGGCCCGAAGCGGCGGCGGTCGGAGAGAATCGAGACGCGGGTCTCGCTCAGGAACTCGATCTCGCGGACAATCCCGTCGCCGCCTTTGTGTCGTCCCTTGCCGCCGGAGCCGCTGCGCAGCGAGTAGCGCCGCACGCGCACGGGCAGTGCGGATTCCAGCGCTTCCGTCGGCGTGTTGAGCGAGTTGGTCATGTGCGTATGAATGCCGCTTAAGCCGTCTTTCGACGGCCGCGCGCCCATGCCGCCCGCGACGGTTTCGTAATACGCGAACGGCTGTCCGGTGCGTGGGTCCATCCCGCCAAACGAGAGGTTATTCATTGTGCCGGAGCTGGCAGCGGGAATCTTCCTCGGCAGAGCCTTCGCCAGGGCCCGCAGCAGGACGTCCACGATGCGTTGTGACGTTTCGACGTTCCCGGCGGCCACGGCGACAGGTGGCCGCGCGTTGACGATGCTGCCCTCCGGCGCGGTCACCTCAATCGGGTCCATCAGCCCCGCACAAGCCGGCACGTCCTCGCCGAGCAGGCAGCGAAAGACATAGAACACCGCCGAGTGCGTGATCGCCAGGACCGCGTTCATGCTGCCGCGACACGACGGCGCCGTGCCTGTGAAATCCACTCGCGCGCGCTCGCCGCGCACCTCGATGGCGACGCGCAGCCGCAACGGTTCTTCCGAGTAACCGTCATCGTCGAGAAAGTCCTCGGCGCGATAGACGCCATCGGGAATCTCCCGCAGCGTCTCGCGCATCAGCCGCGCGGAATAGCGTTGCAGCGCATCGAGGTAAAAGCGCGTGTGGCGGACGCCGTACTTGTCCGCCAGTTCCGTCAGGCGTCGCTCGCCCAAGCGGCAGGCGGCGATCTGCGCCGTCAGGTCGCCCTCGCGCTCGTGCGGCGTGCGGACGTTCGCCAGGATCAGGGCAAGCACGTCGCGGTCCATCTGGCCTTGCCGGAAGAGCCGCACCGGCGGGATGCGCAGGCCCTCCTGGAAAATTTCTTCGCTCAACCCCATCGAGGCCGGCTGCGCTCCGCCGATGTCGGAGTGGTGCGCGCGGTTCGCCCCATAGAAGAGCGGCCCACTTGATCTGCTCCCCGCCCTCGGAACAAATACCGGCGCGACCATGGTGAGGTCGGGCAGGTGCGTGCCCCCGGCGAACGGATCGTTGAGCACGGCCACGTCCCCGGGATCGAGATCGAACGCCCTCATCGCGGCGGCCACTGACGCCGGCATCGAGCCCAGATGCACGGGCATATGGTCGCCCATGGCCACGGCTCTGCCCTGCCCGTCAAACACGGCGCAGGAGTAGTCGCGGCGCTCCTTGATATTCGGCGAGAAGCCGGAACGGCGCAGCGCAGCGCCCATTTCCTCGGCCACCGAGTGAAACAGGTTCTTGCAGATTTCGAGTTCGCTCGGATCAACGCGCATTCGCTCGGTTCGCGTTACGGCAACGACGCGATGATCTTTCGGTATTCTTCTTCCGTGAAAGCGCGGAGCGTCTCGGTGCGCACCGCCCCGGCGGCAGCGATGGCCAAGACGCACGCCGTGTAGGCCTCATCGCTGGGCGCTTCAATGATCGAGACGGCATCGTAGTGGCCCATGGTCAGGTAGAAGGCTTTCATCTGGCCTCCCGCTTTTTGGATGACTTTCTTGGCCTGTTCGGCGCGCTTGGGGCTGTCCTTGATCTTCTCAATCCCCTTCTGAGTGTACTGGATCAGCACGATGTAGGTTGGCATAACGCTCCTCCTTTCGACACTTGGCCCCGCCGTCATAGTGTTGCCTTTCGACGTGGGCTAAACGAGTGTCCAAAGAGTACCACGATTCTTCTCTGGATCGCGCCTGCCACCGGCGGGTTCAGCGTCGGGATTGGGTCAGAATCAGATTCGAGCGCGGATCTACGCGGCAGAGGAAATCGGGCGGGACGACGGTGGTGGAACTATATTCCACGACAATCGCGGGACCCGGAAATCTCATTCCCGGAGCCAGTCGCTGACGGTCATACAGCGGCGTCGCGTGGAGCCGCCCTTCAAACCACGCCTCTTTCCGGCGGATCACCGCGCTTCGCGCACTCGAACGCGCCGCCATCCCGGCCCGTCGGGAGCGAGGTTTGGGAGTGGGGATCCGGAGCCGCAGGCGGAGGTTAACTACTTCGAGTTCCCGCTCGGCATCGGCGTAGCCGTAGGCTTTTTCGTGCGCGCGGTGGAACTGCTCTCGAAAATCCGCTCCCAACGGCACCGCGAGCTCGTAGCTCTGCCCCGCGTACCGGATATCGAGGTTGCCTTCGGCGGCGGCGCCTTCACCGGGCAGACCGTCGCGGCGCAGCTCCGCGCGAGCTTCGCGCTCGAGCCGCCGGAAGCGCCCTTCGATCTCTGCGAGAAACTTTGCCCCTTCTCCCGAGCGCTCCGGCAGGCTGCCTCCCGGCGTCCGCAACAGCACGGACTGAGAAGCGTCTCGCACCACGTCGGAAAGCAGAACGCCGAGCGCCGAAAACGCGCCGGGATTGGGCGGCACGATCACCTGGGCCAGCCGCAGCGCGCGCGCCAGGTCGCAGGCGTGCAGGCCGCCGGCGCCGCCGAAGGAAATCAGCGAAAAATCCCGCGGATCGTGTCCGCGCTCGACGGAGATGACGCGCAGCGCCTTTTCCATGTTGGCGTTTGCGACGGCGACGACACCGGCCGCGATGTCGAGCACCGGACCCCATCGCGCTGGCGAGCTTCTCTGCCCCGGACCGCGCGCAAAAAACTGCGCGGCAAAACTTTCTCGCGCGAATCGCTCCTCGAGTGCGATCTCGCCGCCGAGAAAGTGTTCCGCGTCGAGGCGTCCCAGCAAGAGATGAGAGTCGGTGACGGTGGGCTGCGTTCCGCCGCGGCCATAGCAGGCGGGTCCGGGCGAGGCTCCGGCGCTCTCCGGCCCGACGCGCAGCGCCCCGCCCGCGTCCAGGCGTGCGAGCGATCCGCCTCCCGCTCCGACCGAATGCACGTCGAGCACCGGCACGGCGACCGGCAGCCCTGCGAGCGTTGTCTCGCGCGTCATCGCGGGCGGCCCATCGAGCAGGCAGACGTCGGTGGAGGTGCCGCCCATGTCGAAGCTGATCGCGCGCCGGATGCCGAGCGCATCGGCCAGCCGCCGCGCCGCGACCACGCCTCCCGCCGGACCGGACAGAATCGTGCGAACCGGTTCGCGCCCGGCGCGCTCCGCCGTCGTGATGCCTCCGCTCGACTGCATCACGAACACCTGCGCGCCGGCGCACTGCCGGAGCGCCTCCTGCCGCAAGCGGGTCAAGTATCTCCCCACGCGAGGGACCAGATAGGCGTTGAGCACCACGGTCGAGAGCCGCTCGTACTCGCGGAATTCAGGAAGGATTTCGTGCGACACCGAAACGGGGAGACCCAGCTTCCGCATGGCCCGCGCGACAACGCGTTCATTCGAGGGGTTGGCAAACGAGAACAAGAAACAGACCGCCACCGCTTCCGCCCGGGAGCGTTTTACGCGCGCCAGGAGCCGCTCGATTTCGGCGGCATCGGGCCGCGCGAGCACGCGCCCGCCGGCCACGGTCCGCTCGCGTACTCCCCAGCGATGCTTGCGCGGAACCAGCGGCGGGTCGCGCTCGACGTCGAGATCGTAGAGCCGCGGGCGGTTCTGCCTGCCGATCTCGATCAAGTCTTCGAAACCGGCGGTCGTGAGCAGCGCGACGCGCGCTCCGCGGCGTTCGAGCACGGTATTGGTGCCGGTGGTTGTCCCGTGGATGAGCGTCAGCGGCTCCGCCAGCTTGCTTCCGGTCAGGCGCCGGGCTCCTTCGAGAATGGCGGCGGCGGGATCAGCGGGATCGGTGAACACTTTGAGCACCCGCACCTGCGCGCCGTCGAACGTGACGCAGTCGGTGAACGTACCGCCGGTGTCCACGCCCATGCGCATCGAAGCACTCGCGATTCGGCGCTCGGAGTTCGGGATTCGGGATCGGCGGCTCTGTTTCCCAGCAGCGATGGCCGAGGCCCGAGTCGCGTTGGATCCTATGGAGCCATGCCTTCGTCCATCCACTGCTTGAACTGCGCCACCTTGTTCATAGGCCACGGGCCGTCGCACGGCATGCTGCCGTCTTCGAGCACCATGTAGATCCTGGCGGCGTTTTCTTTCACCTGCTCGTAGGACGACAAGTCCAGCCCGAATTCTTTCATCGAAGCCACATCGGGCATCTCCCGAAACATCGGCCGGATGTCGGTCGCATAGCTAAGCGGCATGACGAAATGCTCCTTTCCATGCCCGCGACTCAGGATAGTCGCGGCTCGGATTTGGCAAACAAATTCAAACTGAAGCGGCTCTCTCCGTCGAGCCACTGGCGCTCGACCCGCAGGCCGGCCGCCGCAACGGTTTCCTCGATCTCCGCCGGAGAGTATTTGTATGAATTCTCCGTGTGGACCATCTCGCCCGCTGCAAACGCCGCCGTGAGGTTCAGCCCGGCGATTCGGACTGTCTGCGGAACCGCGCTTTCGAGGTACATCTCCACACGGCCTGCGTCCTCGTCGTAGCGCGCGCGGTGATGAAATCGGCTCGCGGCAAACTCTCCGCCAAGTTCGCGGTTGATCCGCGCCAGAATGTTCCGGTTAAACTGTGCCGTCACGCCTTGCGCGTCATCGTAGGCCGCTTCGAGCATCCCGCGGTCCTTTCGCAGGTCAATTCCCACCAACAGTCGTTCCTCCGACGCCATCAACCCCCGCAGGCAGCGCAGGAACTCGGCGGCTTCCGGCCGGTGGAGATTCCCGATGTTCGATCCCAGCCAGAGGATCAGTTTCGGCGCGCCGAAATCCTTGCGGAGGTACGTCATCGCCTCCTGATATTCGCCCGCGACCGCCAGGATGTCCAGTCCCGGAAACTCGTGGAGCAAATCCTGCGCGCTTTCTTCCAGGATGCTCCGGGAAATGTCCACCGCAACATAGAGCAACTTACCGTGGCGCCGCAGGAAGAGCTCGATCAGGCGGCGCGTCTTGTCCGAGCTGCCGCTTCCCAGCTCGATCAACGTGGTGCCGCAGGGAAACCGGGAACCGATCTCGACGGAACAGTTTTCCAGGATTTCCCGCTCGGCTCGCGTCAGGTAATATTCGGGCAACTCGCAGATCGCTTCAAACAAGCGCGAGCCTTCCCGGTCGTAGAAAAACCGGCACGGGAGCCGCTTGGGGTTCGCCGTCAATCCCGCCCTCACTTCGTCGGCGAATGAGTCCGGCCGCGTCGCCGACTCGCAAACGACCATCGTCAGCCGCTGCCGTTCCGGTGGAACCGTCAAGGCAACTCCTTATCACTGAGATCGGTATTCTTCCAGCAACCGCCGCCACGCCTCGCGCTCGCGGGCCGGAGCGACCAGCGGCTGCATCCGCTCGCACGCCGCTCGGAGCCTTCCCCAAAAGTCCGCGTCGGTCTCGGCGCGCCAAAGCAGACGGGCGAGCGCACGCGTGTCCCCGAAGGGAAAGTATCCCGGATAGTCCGGTCCCAGGATTCCCACCGAGCCGGGGATGCGGGAAGCGAGCGTGGGAACCCCGCACGCGATTGCCTCACACAGCGCGTTGGCGCCGCCTTCCACCCGCGAGCTCAGCACGTGGAGACGGCTGCGGGCGAGCACGCCGAGCGCCTTCCCCCGCGATAGCTCGCCTCGCCACTGATACCGAGGATTCGACTTCATCTCCGACTTCGCCTTTTGCTTCATCCGTTCGCTCAGCGCCCCGCCGACGTGTACGACGCGGATTCAGGAGGACTCCGGCAGCAGCCGCGCCGCGCGCGCCGCGCGAAACGGGTCCTTCACCGGACGCAAATGGCCCAGCACGCACACTTCGAACGCATTTTGTTTCGGAGCGATTCTTCCGCGCGGACGCTCGGCCGACTGCACGATCACGCGGGCGCGTGCGCGCAGGCGCTTCGGCAGCTCCGCCACGCCGAGCGGCTGCAAGACAATCAGCCGGGAGGCCAGCTCGATGCTCCGGCGAGCTTTCCGGCTCGCGCGAATATCTCCATAGAGATCCGTGCCGGTCAGCGCCACGAGGAGCGGGCGCGCCGGATGCTCACCCCGGAACCGCTCGATCGAAGCGAAACTGCGACGCGCGTGCAGCGCCACCAGCACGTCGCAGCGACGGCCGCTGTACTTCTCCTCCATCACCACGCGATGACCGAGGCCACGCAAGATGCGTGCCCAGCGCAACGCCGTCCAGCGGTTCCCGCGGCGGGAGCGCACAGGGGCGGGCGTGATGATACAGATATTCATTCGTTGTTTCCGCAACCAAAATGAGCTTGAAAACCACTGAGGCGCAGAGACACAGAGAACAAAATAGAAAGGAAAAGAGCCAGAGACCTGTTCTTCAATTTCCTCGATTTTCTCTGTGCCTCTGTGTCTCTGTGGTTTTATTCTGGCTTCCCTACTCGGCTCCCCGACAGGTCCGGAATCCCGCCCACACGTCGCGCCGGTCCGGCGTGTAGTAGTTGCGATACGTGTTGCGCAGGAGTCGCGCGCGCGTCACCCAGCAGCCGCCCCGCAGAACTTTGTGCGTCCGAAACCAGGGTTCGGAATACTCCTGGTAGGGATCGGCGACGAAGCCCGGATAGGGCAGAAAGTCGCTTGCGGTCCACTCCCACACGTTTCCGAGCATCTGGCGGCAGCCTGCGGCGCTGTCGCCCGCCGCCAGTGCGCCCACGGCAAAGCAGCCCATCGCCCGCGCATCGAGATTGGCGCGGTCTGCTCCGGGAAAACTCTCTCCCCAGGGATAGCGCCGTTTGCGCGAAGACAGCGGGCCGCCATCGGAAGCCGTTTCGCCGGCAGCGGCGGCTTCCCACTCCGCCTCCGTAGGAAGCCGCCTGCCCGCCCAGCGGCAGTAGGCCTGCGCTTCGTGCCAGTTGACGTGGATCACCGGACGGTGCGGCTCCAAACGAACCCAGCGGTCGAAATCCCGCCGCAGCCAGTCTCCGCTCGATTCCTTTCGCCAGTAGACAGGATGCTCCGCCGCCGCGGCTTCGCGCCAGGCCCATCCTTCTCGGGTCCAAAGCTCTTCGCGGCGATACCCTGCGTCCTCGACAAACGCAAGAAACTCGCCCTGCGTCACGGGCGCTCGGGCGATGACGAAAGGCTTCACCTCGACCGGATGCGCCCACTTCTCGTTGTCGAAGACAAACGGCTCGTCCGGCGCGGCTCCGAGCAGGAACTCGCCGCCCGGCACTTCGGCGTCGCCCGGCAACGGAGCGGCCGCCTCGACGCTGCTCGGTGCAGCTTCCGCCGCAGAAAGCGAGAGACGCGGCGCAGGATAGCCGAGCGTCTGCCGCGCGTAGGTGAACGCCTCGTTGTGCATGTCCTCGTGGAAAACGGTGTAGGCTACGTGGTACAAGAACTCCGCGCCGGGGTCGCGGCTTTGCAGCTTTTCGATCACGCGGTCGCGCGCGGCGCGGAGATACTCGAGCGTTGCCTCCCGCGAGGGCAGCGGGAGGTCCCATCGCGTATCGTGTGGAATCGCCATCGAGTCGTAGAGCGAGTCCGCGTCGGCGCGGAAAGATTTTTCCCGGCCCACGTGGCGGAGCACCCACTTTTCCTGAAACCAGGCCGTGTGTCCGATCTCCCAGAGCAGCGGGTTGACGATGGGAAGGCGCGGGCCGATCATCTGCTCGTCGGTCAAGTCCGCGACCAGTTCGAGCGTGCGCTGCCTGGCATCGGAGACCCACGCGGACAGCTCGGAAATCCGCGATGGCCTGAGTATTTCACCCACGCTCATATCGTCATCTCGCGCGCGATCCCGCTGGGAGATTCGCTTCCGGGGAAGCGCCCCTGCTCTCCCGGACTTGCTTCCGCAACGCAGCCGCAGCTTCCGTCATCGCCCGCAGCTTCTTCGTTGCCACCTCGGGAGAATTCATCGGCCGCCGGGAAAACGTTCCGAAACCGCAGTCGGGATTCAGAAAGAGGTTTTCCGGGGGGAGCAGTTGCAGCGCCTCCCGCACGCGCGCCGCGACGCGTTCGGGGGATTCGACCTCCGACGTGCGCGGGTTCACCACACCCAGCCCCAATTCTTTGCCGCTCACCGGGAGCAATTCGCCCGCGCGCGGCGTGGCGTATTCGAGAACGAGCTGCCGGACATGGATGCGCGCCAGATACGGCAGCAGCGGATGATAGGAACCGCGCAACAGCGTTTCCTCCTTCTGGCTCCAGTTGCCCCGGCAGACGTGCAGCCCCGTGCGGACTCCGTCGAGGCCGGCGACGACGCGGTTGATCAGGTCCACGGCGAATTCGAGCTCCTCGGCTGGATCTTTGCGCGCCGCCAGCGCCGCGCACATGAACGTCCGCGTCTGCCCCTGCGTGAACACCAGCTCGGTCAGCACCGGCTCGTCGAACTGGATGAACTCCGCACCCGCCTGGCGCAGCGCGATGGCCTCCTGGCGCAGCACTTCGACCACGTCCTCCGCCAGGTCTTCTTTCGTCGGATACACGGCGCGCGTCACTTCCTTGACCCACATGGCGCGCGTCAGCAAGTAAGGCCCCGGCAGAGGGATTTTGATGGGCCGGTCCGTATGCTCGCGCAGAAACCGGTATTCGTCGAGCGCCAGCGGCCGACGCAGGCGGATGCGGCCGACGCACGTCGGATTCTGGATCGAGAACGCCGGCACGTCGAGCGTCTGCAGGATGCGCTCGAAGCCCGCTTTGTCCTCGACCACGTCGAGCATCTCGGCGAGCGACATCAGCCGCACGCCGTCGAGCTTCTCGGCCACGAAGGAATAGAAATTGTCGCGCCGCTGCTCCCCGTCCGTCACCAAGTCCACGCCGGTCGCTTCCTGGCAGGCTAGCGCGTCGAGCACTGCGGAGTCCGCGATGCGGTCGAATTCCTCGGCTGAGATTTTCCCCTGCTGCTTGTGCCGCAGCGCGCGCAGCAGTTCGGGCGGACGAGGCCAGCTCCCCACCGTTGTGACCGGAAAGAGCGGCAGCGGCTTCAAGCGTTCTCCTCCTCGAAGAAGCGCTGCTCGGCCGCCGCTGCCGTCAATGCGGCGTAGCCCG
>CAYWWM010000013.1:0-12175 GCA_964461735.1 uncultured Solibacteraceae bacterium
CGCGCCAAAGCAACCGGTGCAATTCTCTCGATCAAACCAGAGTTGGAGGCCTTGCGCAATCGAGCTGGATTTTTCGTCGCTCCACACCTGGAAGCTGAGATTTTACGAAGTGCCGGAGAGTAAGATCGCTTGCGCAGCGCCAGCGAAGCGACATCTTCTGTTCCCTGTTCCCTGTTCCCTGTTCCCTGTCTTCCCACTAACTAACCACTATCCACTCATCACTTCTTCTATAATCTTTCTATGGACTCCGCTGACCGCGAGCGCTATTCCCGGCAAATTCTGTACCGGCACATTGGCGAGGCTGGGCAGGAAAAACTTTTGGCTGCGCGTGCGGCTATTGTCGGCTGCGGCGCGCTGGGAAGCCAGCAGGCTGCGTTGCTGGCCCGCGCCGGAGTCGGCGAATTGCGGATAATTGATCGCGACTACATCGAAGCGAGCAACTTGCAGCGCCAGACGCTCTTCACCGAGTCCGACGCCGCCCAATGCCTCCCGAAGGCCGTCGCCGCAGAAACGCACCTTAAGCAGGCGAGCTCCCGTATTCGCGTCTGCGGCCTCGTCGCCGACTTGACTGCCGAAAACGCCGCGGAGTTGCTCGGAGGTGTTCACGTAATCCTCGACGGAACCGACAACTTTGAGACGCGCTACCTGATCAACGACTTCAGCGTCGAGCAGGGAATTCCCTGGGTCTACGGAGCCGCCGTCGGGAGCTACGGCGCGACGATGACGATTGTGCCGGGCGAGACTCCGTGCCTCGCTTGCCTCTTCCCGGAGCCGCCCGCCGGAATGCACGCGACCTGCGACACCGAAGGCATTCTCGCCTCGGCGGCCTCGGCGGTCGCTTCGATTCAGGTAGCGGAAACGATAAAGCTGCTCGTCGGCGACCGGCAAGCCCTGCATCGCAAGCTGGCTTCGCTCGACGTGTGGGAAAACCGCTTCCAGGCCGTTGATCCAGGCGAGCCATCGGAGAACTGCGCCGTTTGCCGCCGCCGCGAGTTCGCGCATCTCTCCGGCGAGCGCGCCGTCGAGATCACGCTCTGCGGCCGGAACTCGGTGCAGATTCACGAGCGCCGCCGCCCGGTGGACTTCGCGGAGCTCGAATCGAGGCTCAAGCCGCTCGGCTCGGTCCGCTCGAACCCGTTCGTGATGCAGTTTTCCATCGCGCCTTACGAGATGACAATCTTCCCCGACGGCCGCGCCATCATCAAAGGCACCACCGACCCCGGCTTGGCGCGCAGCCTCTATGCAAGGTATATTGGCGCTTGAGGTTTTTCCGAGCCGCGACCGTAAGCGAGCGGCCAATCGGAGCCGGGAGCAGCCTGCCCTGAGCTTGCCGAAGGGTGAGCGACCGGACAAATTGCTTGTCACTTTTCACAAACTGATGTCCACCGCCACCCACCATCCCCGCCCCGATTGGTTGAAAGCCCGCTTTCCCGGCGGGCCGAACTATCACGAGTTGAAGGTCCTGACGAACAACCTGCGCCTGCACACGGTCTGCGAGAGCGCGCGGTGCCCGAACATCGGCGAGTGCTGGGAGCAGCGCACGGCGACGTTCATGATCCTGGGCGACGTCTGCACGCGCCGCTGCGGGTTCTGCGCCGTGCCGAAGGGCGC
Source organism: uncultured Solibacteraceae bacterium (assembly GCA_964461735.1). Taxonomy (GTDB): domain Bacteria; phylum Acidobacteriota; class Terriglobia; order 2-12-FULL-54-10; family 2-12-FULL-54-10; genus CAYWWM01. The sequence continues at coordinate 1,612 of CAYWWM010000013.1, forward strand.
GCCGCTGGCGATTGATTACGACGAGCCGGAGCGCGTGGCGCAGGCCGTGGCGCAGTTGGGCTTGCTGTATGCGGTCGTGACTTCGGTGAATCGCGACGACCGCAAGGACGGCGGAGCCGAGTTGTTCACGCTGACCATCGAGGCCATCCGCCGCATCCGGCCCGCGTGCAAGGTCGAGGTCTTGATCCCGGACTTCCAAGGCTCCCGCGACGCCCTCGCTGCGGTCCTCGCCGCGCGCCCCGACGTGCTCAACCACAACACCGAGACGGTGCCGCGCTTGTATCGCATCGTGCGCCCCGGCGCGCGCTTCGAGCGGTCTTTGGAGCTCATCGCCAGAGTCCGCGAGATAGCTCCTGACATCGCGACCAAGTCCGGCCTGATGCTCGGCCTCGGCGAAGAGCGCGACGAAGTCCTCGCCGCCATGCGCTCGCTCGTTGCCCACGGCTGCCAGATTCTGACGCTCGGCCAGTATCTCCGCCCCTCCGCCGACCACCTGCCGATCGTGCGCTACTATGCGCCGCAGGAATTCGCAGAACTGAAAGTCGCGGGAGAAGAGATGGGCTTTCGGCACGTCGAGTCGGGCCCGCTCGTCCGCAGCTCCTATCATGCGCGCAGACAACTGCTGGAGTCAGAAGACAAGAAGTCAAGAAGTCAAGAATCTGTCAAATCCGTGTAGGCTGCGGACTGTCTTTATTGATTTTCGAGCACCGTATTGAGTTCCTGCTGGAATCGCTGGAAGTTCTCCAACGCCTCGCCTTCGGCCGCCGCCTGCTTTGCTTTGTAAGCGAAGACTTGCTTTCCGCCGCGCTCGACGAGCAGCGCGATCTGTCCGTCCATGAGGTATCCGGCGGCGCTGAACTGTTTGAGCTGACCTTCGGGCGTCAGCTCGACCAGCGCCGCACAGTTAAACTTCTCGACCCGCAGGTGTCGCGGATAGGCCGGAAGGCTCCGCAGCGTGAACCCTGCCGCCGCCAGTTTTTCGAGCGCGTCCATCGGTTCAGGCGCTTAACTAACGCCGGGCGAGCACGCGGATGCGCGCGTAGTCGGCGAGCCACGAGCCGTCGCGAAAGCGGGAAGGCCGCAGCTGCCGCTCCACACTTGCGATGGCCTGCTCGCGCGTCTCGGGCGACAGCGTGTCGAGCAGGTCTCCCGCGAACATTTCGAGCCACAGGCGCAAGCCGCGCTCGCCTTCTTCGAGCGGCGTCGGGCGGTCAAACAGCACGGCATGACGCACCGCCAAGCCGTGGCGCTCCAGCAGGGTCGCGTATTCGCCGACGCTCGGATAATACCAAGGATTCCAGTCTGTTTTCTTGGCAGAATCCAGGTCTTCCAGGGCGCCAAGCAGCGCGCTATGGATGGCCTGAATGTTTCCCTTGCCGCCGAATTCGGCGGCAAACCGTCCGCCGGGTTTGAGCGCGCGCGCCACGCACACGACAACGTCTTCGGCCCGCTTGACCCAATGCAAGGCGGCGTTCGAGAACACGGCGTCAAACGGCTCAGCGAAAGCGAAGTCCGCGGCATCGCCCGGCACGAATTCGATCTCCGGATAATTCTTCCGGGCCTGCTCGATCATGGCCTCGGAAACGTCCAGGCCGGTGACGGCCGCGCCCGCGCGCGCGAGTTCCTGCGTCAGGTGGCCGGTCCCGCAGCCGAGGTCGAGGATGCGCTCGCCCGGTTGCGGCGCAAGCAATTCGATCAGCTCCAGCCCGTACTTCCAGACAAAGGAATGCTTGCTGTCATAGAGGGCCGGGTCCCAGCGCTTCTGGGCCGAGACCGGCGCATGGGCCGGAGTGGGTTCGCTCATCGAAATCCTCCGCGCCATTGGCGAGCAGGCCGATACCCGAACGGCTCGCGTTCATTATAAACTGGGTTCTTCCGGCGGGTTCCATGATGCCATCCACCGCTTCCGACGTCCGAACCAATCCCGGGTGGGCCGCTTTGCCAGAGCGGTATCCCGTGGCGCTGGTCATGGGGATTGCCGCGCTGATTTTTCTCGGGACGATCTTCAGTCCGCCGTCTCTGATGGACGACGTGGATTCGGTCCATGCCGCGATCGCGCGAACGATGCTGCGGTCGGGAGACTGGGTCACGGCGCGCCTCGACGGGGTGGTTTACCTCGACAAGTCGCCGATGACGTATTGGGTGATCGCCGCTTCGTATGCGGTCTTCGGAGTTCACGACTGGGCGGCGCGAATCCCGCTGGCGCTGAGCGCGATCCTGCTCTGCGGCGTGACGGCGCTCTTCGGCGCGTGGGCCTTCGGGCGCAAGGCGGGGTTCTACGCCGGCCTCGCACTGGCGACCTGCGCCGGGCTGTTTCTCTTCACGCGCATCCTGATTCCGGAAGTCATGCTGACGCTCAGCGTCACCGTAACGATGTGGGCGTTCCTGCGGCTGCTCGAGGACAACGAGCCCCGGCCCATGCTTTGGGCTGCCCTGATGGGTGCGAGTCTCGGCGCGGGCCTTTTGATGAAGGGACTGATCGCCGGAGTCGCTCCGGCCGGAGGCGCGTTCCTTTACCTGCTCGTGACGCGGCAGTTGGTTTCCCGGGAAGTTTGGAGACGGCTGCGGCCGCTGCTGGTGATTGCTGTGGCGCTGCTGGTCGCGGCGCCGTGGTACGCGCTGGCCACGCTGCGGAACCCGCCGTATCTTGATTTCACGCTGAGCAGCGAGCCGGGGCAGTATCGCGGTTTTTTCTGGCGATACTTCATCAACGAGCACGCGCTGCGCTTCCTCGGGCTGCGGTATCCGCGCGACTACAACACGGTCCCGCGGCTGCAATTCTGGCTGCTGCATTTGGTCTGGCTGTTTCCGTGGAGTGCGTACCTTCCGGCTGCGGCGCGCCTGTCGTACCGACCGGAGACGCGGGAGGGCCGGGTCCGACTGCTGGCAGCGTGCTGGACGTTGTTCCTGCTCGTGTTCTTCACGTTTTCGACGACGCAGGAATACTACTCCGTGCCGGTCTATCCGGCGCTGGCGCTGCTCGCCGGCTCGGCGATCGCGGGCGGGGGAAGATGGGTCACCTGGGGAACGCGGGCGGCGGCGACCGTGGCGGGACTCGCGGCGCTGGCCGCGACGGCCGTGCTGACGCTCACCTGGAACGTCCCCACGCCGGGCGACATCGCGACGGCCCTGACGCAGAATCCCGAAGTCTACACGCTTTCGCTCGGTCACATGCGGGACTTGACCCTGGCGGCCTTCGCGTATCTGCGGCTGCCGCTCGCCATCGCGGGGCTTGCGTTTCTGTTCGGTGCGGTCTGCGGGTGGGTTTTCACGTGTGAGCGAGGTTACCTGGCGTTCGCGCTGATGATGACGCTCTTGGTTCACGCGGCGCGGCTGGCGATGGTTGAACTCGATCCCTACCTGTCGTCGAGGCCGCTCGCCGACACTCTGCGAAACTCTCCGCCGGGCGGAATGATTGTGGACGACCAGTACTACACGTTTTCGTCCGTCTTCTTTTACGCGGATCGAGAGGGGCTGCTCCTGAACGGCCGCATCAACAACCTCGAATACGGCTCCTACGCGCCCGGCGCACCGGACGTGTTCATTGACGACAGCCGGTTTGAGGATTTGTGGCACGGCCCGGAACGGCAGTACCTGCTCGCGGCGGAAACAGCCATCCCCCGGTTGGAGAAATTGGTGGGGAAAGAGCGGCTCAACACGATTGCGTGCAGCGGCGGCAAAGCGTTGCTGTCGAATCAGCCGCCGCAGTGAGGAACAGGGAACAGGGAACAGAAGAACGGGTCCCTCGTCGCGGAGTCTACCCTGAGTGCAGCAGAAGGGCTCTTCAGGATGACTGCATAATTTGGTTTTGGGAATCTTGCGAGAGCTTAGCGCCGAGGGATGGAGCGGAGCAGGCGCTCGGCGCCGGCGCGGGGCGGGTCTTCGGGTGTAAGAGAAGACTTCAGATACTCTTCCAACAATTGACGAGCCAACTCTTGGTTCCGCTTCGCGTCGAGATACGTGCGGGCGCGCGTAAACTTGAGGTCCGCATTGTCGGGGGCGATCCGCGCGGCTTGCTCGAACGCCGCGTCGCTCTCGGCGAAGCGCTGCTGACGCGCCAGAAACCGGGCCAGGTCCACCAGGCGGCCAGGTTGCGTGGGTGCCAATTCAGCAGCTTGGCGAAGGAGCCTCTCGGTCTGCGCGAAATCCCTGCGTTTTTCGGCGAGGCGCGCCTGCAGGGAGTGATACCGAGCGGGATCAAGATTCCGCAGCCGTTCGCTCAGCTCGGCCGCCTTATCCTGTCCGCCGCCCAAAAATCCCGGAGCTTCGAGATAATACTCAAACAAGTCCGAGAGCGCTTCGCGGTTCTGCGGGTCGAGCGCAACCGCTTTTTCAAAGTGCTCCCGCGCGCGGACGGCGTAGCGCGGTTGATTGAAAAAAGCCGAGGTCTCGGCGCGCCTCCCGTAGGCCTTGCCGAGCCAGTCCCAATAATTGGCGTTGCGCGGCTCGGCTTCCACGGCCTTCTCTAGAGCAGCGGTGGCCTTGCTGAACTCTTCAAGGTGGTAGAAACACTTGCCCATCAGATCGTAGACGGGCCCCGTCTTCTCCCGGATGGGTTCGAGCAGGCGGAGGGCTTCGCGATACTCGGTCCGCTGGTAAAGGGCTTGCGCGCGGTCGGGTTGTGCGGCGGGCGAAGCGGCGACGGTCGCGAAGAACAACCAGAGGGAGCCGGCCGTTCGGGCGGCTTTCCACGCGCTCGGATTCATGGATCGAGTGGGCATTCTCTCCTACCGGGCGGTCAGCGACGCGTCGGAGAATCTCCGGCTCCTGGAAGCGCGCCGATCCGCTACGCGGCGGCGGTCCGCGGGAAAACGGTCCTGGCGGATTCGTCTTGACTCCGAGATCCTTCGGTCGTCCCCCGTTCTCCTTTCCTCGATCACCCGTGCGGTTTGCAACTGATCCGAGGATCGGCGGCTCGAGCCGGCGCGCCGGTTTCGCTGCTTGCGGAGTTCCGGCTCCCGAGGGCGGTGCGGCTGAACACGGCGCGCCCGGACCCTGCGCTCCTTCCCCAGCCGTTTCTCCTGTAATTTGGTCGGGAGCTCGCCGCGATCTTCCAGCGCCTCGGCGGCGGCGGTTCGGTTCATCTTTCGCAGGATGGCCGCATAGCCGCGCCGGCTCTTCACCGTGGTGGGGTGCTGCGGTCCCAGCTTCTTTTCTTGGATCCTGATCGCGCGCCGGTACAGGTCCTCGGCTTGGGCTTGCCTGCCGGTGGCAAAATAGAGTTCGGCCAGGTTGGCGAGTCGCCGGGCCGCCTTGGGATGGTCTTTGCCGAAGTTCTTTTCTACGATGGTCAGCGAACGCTCAAAGAGCGGTTCCGCCTCCGCATACCGTTTTTTCTCGTGGTAGAGGCGGGCCATATTGTTGAACAAGCGGGCCATTTCGAGATGGGTCGGTCCGAGAGTCTCTCCCAAGGCGGCCAGCACCCGTTGATATAATCGCTCCGCCTGGGCATACTCGCGCTGGGTGTGGCGGAGCACGGCAAGCCGGTGGAGCGAGGTGACTTTGCGGGAGACGGTGGAGTGGCCGGGCCCCGGAGCCTGGACGGTTTCCGGTTGCGTCGGCGCTTTCTCGCGGACGGTGGATTTCTCGGGCGCGAGTCGCGCGCGCGCGTCCAATCTCCGCAAAATTGCGCCCGTCATTCCCCAGAGCAAATCATCGGGCGGCTGATTCATGACACTTCTTTAGACGCTCGGACGCGGGATTTTGCTGCTCGCCCTCCCTGGGGCAAGAAAAACGGCTCCACGCCAGAAAAATTGTAACGTAGGCCCGCGCGGGGGGCTATAATATTTTTGTTTTCGGCGGGGGGAACGGGCATACCATGTCAGATGCGCTGCGCAGGAAGCTGGAAGAGGAGATCCGGGCGCTCGAATACGAGCTCAACAACGAGCTCCCGCTGGAGCTCAAGAAAGCCGTGGCGCTCGGGGACTTGAGCGAGAACGCCGAATACATCGCGGCGCGGCAGCGGCAGGATTACGTGAAGGCCCGGCTGGGGCAGCTCGGGGCGAGGCTCGCCACGATCTCCCTCACGAACCTGAACAACATCCCCCGCGACAGCGCCGGTTTCGGCTCGACCGTCATGCTCTTTGACGTGGCCAAGGGAGTGGAAGTCGAGTACAAGATCGTAGCCAGCGAAGAAGCCGACGTCGCCAAGGGCATGATCTCGACCTCCTCGCCCATCGGACGCGGCCTGCTCGGCAAGAAAGTCGGCGACATGGTCACCGTGCAAACGCCCGCCGGCAAGAAGGAATTCGAGGTTCTGAAACTGACAACGATCCACGACGCGGCCTGAGGCGCAGCTCGGCAAAGCCACAACGAAAGGCAACCGCAGAGGCTGCAGAGAAGCAGGATGCGGGGTTCGGGACCCGGTGCTTTCGATTCGGGGAACAACCCGAGTTCCGATTCGCGAATCCCAAAGAATCATCATGGCAACCCAGGGAATTGACCTCGACGCCGAATCAAGGGGCGGCCGGCTGGCGCAACTGATCCGGCAAGTTCGCTCGGGGACGTGGCTGATCGGCGCCGGATGCCAGTGGCTGCTCGACCGCATCGTGCGCGCGCTGTCTCTCTCGCGGATCCATCCCAATGCGCTCACCTCGCTCGGCCTGGTGCTCAACATCGTGGCGGCCGTGCTGTTCGGCCAGGGACGGTTCTTCGCCGCCGGACTGGTCGTGATGGGGGCAGGCGTGTTTGACATGGTGGACGGCCGCGTGGCGCGCGTCACCAACCGCGTCACGTCCTTCGGCGCCTTTTTCGATTCCGTCATTGACCGCTACTCGGACATGGCGCTCTACATGGGGTTGCTGGTCCACTATGCGCGCGCCGAACGCTTTTTCTACGTCGTCCTGGTGGCGGTGGTGATGGCCGGCTCCGTCATGGTGAGCTACTCGCGGGCGCGCGCCGAATCGCTCATCCCGAGCTGCAAGGTCGGCTTCCTGGAGCGCCCCGAGCGCATCGTCCTGATTGTCATCGGAGCGCTCTGGGACCGCATGGCCCCGGTCCTGTGGACCATCGCCGTGCTTTCCAATATCACCGTGGTTCACCGCATCGTGTATACCTGGCAGCACGCCCGCAACGTCCCCTCCGCTCCCTCGCAGTAGTTCCGCCAGTTGCTCCCTTGGAACCCTTGACGTTCCGCCCCCTCCAAAGAGAAAGTGGTCTGTGCGCGCGGCGGCGGAGGAATTTCTCCGCCTGTGGCAATCCTAAAACGCTCGAAGTGAGGAGGCACCATGTTGCAGGCACAATGGATGCAATGGATCTGGCTGGCGGTGACGCTGGCGGGTCTGGCCCTGGTGGGATACATCCTGATGAAGTTCTTTCGGTTCGAACTGAGGCAGATGGTCCAACGCACGGAAGGAACCCTGGATGACGCGATGCTGCGCTGGGTGGAAGACATCGCGCGAGTCCTCCGCGGGGCCGTGATTCTGGTGGTCGCCATCCTGGGTATGTTTTTCGTGTTGCGAGCCATCGGGCATCCCGCGGCAGTGGCCTGGAGCCCGGCCTCCATCGTGAACTGGCTGGTCGAGAGGGGCGTGCGCATCGTGCTCCTGATCGTCGGCGCGTATCTGGCCGTCAAAGTCTCCCATCTGTTGCTGGCGAAGGCGGGCCTGCTGATTCAGCCCTATGACGATACCCCGGCTGCGGAGATGGAGCGGCAAAAGCGGGCCGAGACCATCAGCGCCGTGCTGCAGAAGCTGGTCACCGTGGTGATCGTCCTGTTGACTCTCCTGATGCTGCTCGGCGAGCTCAACGTCAACACGACGCCGCTTCTCACGAGTCTCGGCGTAGTGGGAGTGGCGCTTGGGTTCGGCGCGCAGCAACTGGTAGGGGATCTGCTGGCTGGATTCTTCCACATCTTCGAAAACCAGATTCGGGTAGGCGACGTCGCCGTCATCAACGGAACGAGAGGCAACGTTCAGGAAATCCGCTTGCGGACCACGGTCTTGCGCGGCCTCGACGGCGCCGTCCACGTTTTCCGCAACGGCGCCATCAGCACGCTCTCCAATTTGACCAAGCTCTTTTCCTATTGCGTGGTGGACCTGGGAGTGTCTTACAAGGAGGATACCGACCGCGTCTGCCAAGTGGTCCGGGAAGTGGTGGAGGAAATGCAGCGCGACCAGCAATACGGCCCCGCGATTCTGGAGCCGGCCGAAATCCTGGGAGTGGACAGTTTCGGGCCCTCGGAGGTCGTGATCAAACTTCGGATCATGACCCTGCCGAGCAAGCAATGGGAAGTTGGCCGCGAGTTCCGGCGGCGCCTCAAGCACCGCTTCGACCGGGAAGGAATTGACTTTCCCACTCCGCAACACTCGATCGCTTTCGCGGAATCGAGCAAGCCGTTTCTCCTGAACCTCCGGAATGGCGGGGAGCAGATAGCGTCGTCGCGCGCGTCCGATGCGGCCGCGCAGCAGTAACCGCGCGGTCACCCCAGCACGGCGACCTGATGGTTGCTGCACTGCATGGAGATTTGGTCGTAAATCTGATCGAGCAGGGATGGCCCGTAGCGGGCCAGGAAGCTGATTCCGCTGTAGCAACGCTCCTGCAAAACTTTCTGCGGATAGAGCGCGTTCTCGAGGCGCGCGGCGTCGCGCTCGACTTGTTCCGTGCGGCTTTGGACCGCCTGCGCCGCCTTGCGCTCGAGCGTCGAAAGTTGGTAGTGCATCTTGCGGCCGCTGTTGGCCGCTGCGTCCGCCAGCGTCGGGTCGAGATTGGCCAGCGAAGTTTGCAGGGCTTCGAGGCTCTCGGCGAGACCGGCGGAAGCTTTCTGAAACACGGCGGCGAGGTCCGGCGGCAAAAAGCGCGCTGCCATCTTTTCTCGCAAAGACTGCTTCCCCGAACAAACGTCTTGCAGCGCGAGGCCGTATTTCTGGAGGAGCCGCTGGGCGTACGGCTCGACGAGCGTAAAGCTGGCGCGCGGAACCAGCACGGGCATGCGTCCCAGAATCCGTTCGTAGACGGGGGCTGCCTGCGCGAGGTAGGCAAGCTCCGAGGGACCGCCGACGTAGGCGATCGTCGGCAGCAACGCATCCTGCATCACCGGGCGCAGCAGCACGTTGGGAGAAAGCACCTGCGGCTGTTCGCGAAACCGCGCCAACAATTCTTCCTGCGTGAAAGGTTCTCCGTCGGGCAAGGCGAACCGTGCATCGCGCGGGCCATCCCGCAAGCGCAGCGCCTGGCGGCGGCCCGCCGAGTAGTGGAACAGCAGCGTGGAGTTCTCAACGACGCGAACCTGGACGTGGTAGCCGCTCTCGACGAGACGCCGGCTTTGCGCGGCGATGGCCTCGCCCAGCGGAACCGCAGACTCCACCGCCGCCTGAAACACGCGCGCGCTGAGCGCGTGCAGGCGTTCGTCCAGCGGGTCCACCAGCACAACCCCATAGCGGGCGAAGAGCCGGGCCAGGAATCGGCCGAACGCCGTTCCCATGCTCTCGCCCGGGCGATAACAATCCGCCAGAGCGGTCAGCAGCTCGGCGCGCCCGGATGAGTCCGGCAGAAACGCGGCGAGCGAGTCCAGGGTGGACTGCATCGCTGCGCTGAATCGAACCGTTCCCACGGGAGCGTCCCGGACCGGAGGCTCGCCCGCGTATTCGACCCGCTGGGGGTTTCCGTCGCGATCCTGGACATAGCAATGGTTCACTTCGGCCAGGTCGTGATCTTCCGTCGCCAGCCAGAAAACGGGCACGGCCTCGAGACCTCGGTCGGTGAGCGTGCGGGCCAGTTTAATGGCGGTGAGCGCTTTGTAGAAAGCGAACGCAGGGCCGGTGAAGAGGCCGGTCTGCTGGCCGGTCACGACGGCGAAGCAGCCCGGCTTGGCCAGCCTTCGCAGATTCTCCCCCGCAGCCTCGTCGGCCGAGAACCCCCGATTCTGCTCCTCCAGAATATCCGTTACGGCTTTCCGCAGCGCGTCCCCGTATTCGAGCGACCGCGCCGCTTGCGCAAAGCTCGCTTCCTCGAACGGATTGAGCGGGTAAAACTCGCGGACCCGCGGGTAGTCATAGAGATAGTCCGCGAACAGTTGCGAAACGTGCGGAAGGTCGGTATAGGGGATGCAGTGCGTTTCCATGAACTTCTTCTCGAAACCCGGCGTCGGATGATCTAGCCCCTTCCGACGGTCATGGCGTGGAGGTCCTGCAAGGCCATGACGCGGATCGGGCGCGTCTTGAGCGCGGCGATGCCGTCCACAGCCGCCAAGGCACCGGCGATGGTCGTGATGCACGGGATGCGGTGCTGCATGGCGGCGCGGCGAATCGTCTTCTCGTCCAAAAAGGACCGTGCGCCGATGGGCGTGTTGATGAGCAACTGAATCCCGCCGCCCTTGATCAGGTCCACGACGTTGGGCCGGCCTTCCATCACCTTGTAGACCGCGCGCACCGGAATTCCTTCGGCGGCCACGTATTCGGCCGTGCCACGCGTCGAAACGATCTCGAATCCGACCTCCGCGAGTTTTCTGGCCAGGATCACCGCTTTGGGCTTGTCCTTATCCTGCACGCTCAAGAAGGCGCAGCCTTCGAGCGGCAGACGAATCCCGGCGCTCAACTGCGACTTGGCGAACGCCTCGACAAACCGC
>CAYWWM010000013.1:12185-15033 GCA_964461735.1 uncultured Solibacteraceae bacterium
GCCGAACCGCTCGCCGATGCCCATGACCTCGCCGGTGGATTTCATCTCCGGCCCGAGGATGGGATCCACGCCGGGGAATTTCGCAAACGGAAACACGGGCGACTTCACGCAGAACTGCTTCACGGGCAACGTTCCCAGCAGCCGACCTACGGTTGCTCCCGGGAGCGAATCGAGCTGCCCGGAAAAGTCCCGCAGCTTTCGTCCGGTCATGAGGCGCGACGCCAGCTTGGCCAGCGGAACGCCAGTCGCCTTGCTCACGTAGGGCACCGTGCGGGATGCCCTCGGATTCACTTCCAGCACGTACACCTTGCCGTTCTGAATCGCATATTGCACGTTCATCAGCCCGACTACGCGCAGAGCCAGCGCTAGGCGCACCGTGTAATCGCTCAGCGTCCGAAGCTGTTCGGGGCTGAGCGAGAACGAAGGCAGGACGCAGCTGGAGTCGCCGGAATGGATGCCGGCCTCTTCAATGTGCTCCATGATGCCGGCGATCAGCACGTCGTCGCCATCCGAGAGCGCGTCCACGTCCACCTCGGTGGCGTCTTCGAGGAAGCGGTCAATCAGAATGGGCCGGCCGGGGTCGGAGTAATCTACGGCCTCGCGCATGTACTCGTCCAGAGTCGTTTCGTCGTAGGCGATCACCATCGCCCGGCCCCCGAGCACATAGGAGGGCCGCACCAGCACCGGATAGCCGATGCGGCCGGCCACCTGCCTGGCCTCCTCCGGGCTGCGGGCCATGCCGTTTTCGGGCTGGCGGATGCCCAGCCGGCGCAACAGATCCCCGAAGCGCTCGCGGTCCTCGGCCAGGTCGATGCTGTGCGGGGTGGTGCCGATGATCCGCACCCCGGCCCGCTCCAGCTCGAGGGCCAGGTTCAGCGGGGTCTGGCCGCCGAACTGCACGATCACCCCCTCCGGCTGCTCGTGCTCGAGGATGTTGAGCACGTCCTCCACGGTCAGGGGTTCGAAGTAGAGCTTGTCCGCGGTGTCGTAGTCGGTGCTGACCGTCTCGGGGTTGCTGTTGATCATGATGGTCTCGTACCCGTCCTCGCGCAGGGCGAAGCAGGCGTGCACGCAGCAGTAGTCGAACTCGATCCCCTGGCCGATGCGGTTGGGCCCGCCCCCCAGGATGGCGATCTTCTTGCGGCCCGACGGCCTGGACTCGTTCTCCCGCTCGTAGGTGGAGTAGTGGTACGGGGTGTAGGCCTCGAACTCGGCGGCGCAGGTGTCCACGGTCTTGAACACCGGGGTGACACCCAGTTCCCGGCGCCGCTGGCGCACGGTCCCCTCGTCGATGCCCCGCAGGAAGGCGAGCTGCCGGTCGCTGAAGCCGTGCTGCTTGGCCCGGCGCAGCAGTTCGGCGTCCTGCAGGCAGTCCTCGCCGGCCAGGCGCTGCTCCAGGCGAAAGAGGTCGAAGAGATTCTCCAGGAACCACGGATCGATGCGGGTCAGTTTGTAGAGTTCTTCGGCCGAATACCCCTTGGCGATGGCGGCCTTCAGGTAGAAGATGCGCTGCGAGTTGGGGATCATCAGCTTCTCGCGCAGCTCCTTGTCCGCGATCCGGGCCGGGTCGAAGTCCTTGCCGTCGGCTCCCCAGCCGGCCCGGCCGATCTCCAGGGAGCGCAGCCCCTTCTGCAGGGACTCCTTGAAGGTGCGGCCGATGGCCATGGTCTCGCCCACCGAGCGCATCTGGGTGTCCAGCACGTCCGGGGCGCTGGGGAACTTCTCAAAGGCCCAGCGCGGGATCTTGGTCACCACGTAGTCGATGGTCGGCTCGAAGGAGGCCGGCGTCACCCGGGTGATGTCGTTGCGGATCTCGTCCAGGGTGTAGCCCACCGCCAGCTTGGCGGCGATCTTGGCGATGGGGAAGCCGGTGGCCTTGGAGGCCAGGGCCGAGCTGCGCGACACGCGCGGGTTCATCTCGATCACCAGCATCCGGCCGCTGGCGGGGTCCACCGCAAACTGGATATTGGCCCCGCCGGTGTCCACCCCGATGGCGCGGATCACCGCGATGGCCGCGTCGCGCATCCGCTGGTATTCCTTGTCGCTGAGGGTCTGGGCCGGGGCCACGGTGATGCTGTCGCCGGTGTGCACCCCCATGGGGTCGAAATTCTCGATGGAGCAGATGATCACCACGTTGTCGTTGAGGTCGCGCATCACCTCCAGCACGAACTCCTTCCAGCCGAGCACCGACTCCTCGATCAGCACCTCGTGGATGGGGCTCAATTCCAGTCCGCGGCTGACGATCCGCTCGAATTCCTGGGCGTTGTACGCGATGCCGCTGCCGCTGCCCCCCAGGGTGAAGGAAGGGCGCACGATAGTGGGGTAAGCGATCTCCCCCTGGTGGCGCAGCGCCTCTTCGAGGGAGCGCACGAAACAGCCGCGGGGCATCTCCAGGCCGGCCCGGTCCATGGCCTTCTTGAACAGCTCGCGGTCCTCGGCCGTGCGGATGGCATCGAGCTTGGCGCCGATCAGTTCGACCCCGTAGCGCTCCAGGGCGCCGCGCTCGGCCAGGGCTACCGCGGTGTTGAGAGCGGTCTGGCCGCCCAGGGTGGGCAGCAGCGCCTGGGGCCGCTCGCGCGCGATGATCTGCTCGCAGATCTCGGGGGTGATCGGCTCGACATAGGTCCGGTCGGCGATCTCCGGATCGGTCATGATGGTCGCCGGGTTGCTGTTGACCAGGATGATCTGGTAGCCCTCCTCGCGCAGGGCCTTGCACGCCTGGGTACCGGAGTAGTCGAATTCGCAGGCCTGGCCGATGACGATCGGCCCGGACCCGATCAGCATGATCTTGCGGATGTCCGTGCGCTTGGGCATATCTCAACCGGAGTGGGGGTAGACAGGGAATACC
>CAYWWM010000014.1:0-14163 GCA_964461735.1 uncultured Solibacteraceae bacterium
AGCGACGAGGCGGAGACGGTGGTTATAGGCGTTCGGCATCTCTCGGATCAGATCGCAATAGGGAGCGGGACTGGACATGGCCCGCCGATTGTACGCGAGCGTTGCGGCGACGGGCTTGCTCTCCCCCCAGCAAGCCCGTCATCTGTTCCCTCCTCCGATCACTCATGCACCTCAACCCCCCAAGGGGGGGACACGATGTGGGTAGGCTCTCCCAGGCGCCAATGCAGGCTTGACGGCGGCCAGCGACAATGGTACAGTTGCCCTGATGATGCTGGCGGCCAACGCATAGGCGTTAGGACAGAGTTGGAGGAAACCTAACCGCTTCAAGTCCAGTATCGTAGATGCGAAAAGAAGTAAAACTCACCCGTGGGATCGAGATTCTCTTCGGAACTTTGGACGAGAATCTCCGGCTGCTGGAAGCGTCTCTCCGCCTGAAAGCGCACCTCAAGAACGAGTCTCTCGAACTCGAAGGCGAACCCCAGGACATCGAGCGCATGGAACAGATCGTGTCGGATTACAGTCAACTGGTGAAAGAGGGAGTATCCTTCAATAATGGAGACTTACAGGCATATCTGAAAGTAATAGTTGAAGATCCTTCCGCCAGCCTGCGTGCGCTGGTCGTGAACGGCCGTCAACGCCAGTTTGGCAGGAAGTCCGTTGTTCCCAAGAGCCAGAACCAGCGGGTGTATCTCGACATGATTGACCGTCATGACATGGTGTTCGCGATCGGACCCGCCGGGACGGGGAAGACCTATCTGGCCGTGGCCATGGCCATTTCCTATTTGCTGAGCCGGCGCATGAACCGCATCATTTTGGCGCGGCCCGCCGTCGAGGCAGGCGAGCGTCTGGGGTTCCTGCCTGGGACATTGCAGGAAAAAGTGGATCCCTACATGCGTCCGCTGTATGACGCACTCTATGACCTGCTCGAGCCGGAAAAGGTGGAGCGTTACCTGGAACGCGGAACGATTGAGATTGCGCCGATCGCTTTCATGCGCGGGCGGACGTTGAACGACAGCTTTGTGATTCTCGACGAGGCGCAGAACACCACCGGCGAGCAGATGAAAATGTTCCTGACGCGCCTGGGGTTCAACTCCAAGGCCGTCATTACGGGCGACATCACGCAGATTGATTTACCCGACGGCAAGCGCAGCGGCTTGCTGACGGCCGTCGAAGTGGTGCGGGAGGTTCCCGGAATCAGCTTCGTCTACTTTGACGAGCGCGACGTCGTGCGCCATCATCTGGTGCAGAGGATTATTCGCGCCTATGAGGAATACTCCCAGTCCGCCAATGGCGGCTCCGCGGCGCGGGCCGCGCAGCCGGCCGGATCGGAACCTGCAAACCCATAACTCCCCATTGAGCCCAGCGTCCATTTTATTTCGATGAGTTCTTCTTCCAACCCGGACTCCGACGACCCCCACAACGGTAGCCTTTCCGGCCGTGCGGGTTCCCCGCCGTCGGAAGCAGTGCTTCTGCTCAACCGCCAACGGAGTGAGCGAGCAGACTGGGGTGAAATCCGGCGGTTCCTGCTGCGCCTGTCCTCCGCGATGCTTGCCTCTGGTTTCACCGTATGCGTGCTTTCCGACGCAGCCGTCCGCCGCTATAACAGGCGCTTCCGAGGTCTCGACCAGGCGACCGACGTTTTGTCCTTTCCCGCTGGAGAACGCACGAATGAGGAGGCAGCGTATCTCGGCGACATCTTGATTTCAGCCCAGACCGCGCGCGACAACGCCCTGCGTTTTGGATTGCGATTGGAGGAAGAGATCGAGCTTCTGGCGCTGCACGGCGTGTTGCATCTTCTCGGGCACGACCACGAGCGCGACCACGGGGAGATGGCTCGCCTGGAACGGACCTGGAGCCGGAGGCTTGGGCTGCCGCAGAGTCTCACGGGGCGCGCCCGCGCGAGCGCCGCAAGACGGAAAGGGAGGAGGGAGTTCAGCCGGTGAGTCTCGTCAATCTCTTCCTCCTGCTTCTGATTCTGGGCAGCGGCCTGCTGCTGATCCTCTATTCCTACGTGAGCCGCCTCTATAGCGAGAAGGGCCGTTTCCTCGTGCGCGGCTCCAAAGACAACGTGGAGTTCTTTGAGGAGCAGATTGAGCCTTCGCTCGGGATCACCATGGACAAAGCCGAGCTGACATTTCCGCTGCTGGTTCAGATGGACTTGATCTTCCTCGTCCTGTGCGTGGCGAGCTGGAACCCCGGGCAGCCGATCCGCTGGGACGGGCTGATCCAGGGAGGCCTTTTGCTTGTGCTCCTCGTGTTTCTCTGCGCGCAAGTCATTCCGGAAATCCTGCTGACGAGCACCCGCGGCCAGTGGCTGCACTCGTGCAAGCGGACTCTGCGAATTTCGATTCTCGTCGTTTCCCCGTTGGTGGCTCTCAACCAGATGCTACAGTCTCTCGTCAGTCTGGGCAAGGAGGAAGAGGAAGCCGAGCAGCCGACTCCGAGCGAGAACATCGAGGCGCTGATGACTGCGGGCGAGGAGGAGGGGTTCCTCGAAAAGGAGGACCGCAAGCTGATCCAGTCGGTCGTGGAATTCGGCGACAAGACCGTCCGGGAAGTCATGACGCCGCGGCCGGAGATCGTGGCCGTCCCGGCGGAGACCACCGTGGATCAGTTGAAGCAGATGCTCTCCAAGCGCCGGTTTTCCCGCGTCCCGGTCTATGAGGGCAATCTCGACCACATCCTCGGATTCGTGCACGCCATGGACTTGTTCTCGCTGAGTGACGCGGAATCATCCAGTGAGACCGTGCGCCGGTTTGTCCGCCCGCTGCTGTTTGTGCCGGAGACCCAACCCATCGCCAAACTGCTCAAGGAATTGCAGCAGACCACGCCGATGGCGGTTGTAGTGGACGAGTATGGCTCCGTGGCCGGCCTGGCGACCGTCGAGGACATGGTCGAGGAGATCGTCGGCGAAATCCGCGATGAGCACGAAGCGCTGGACGTGATCCCGCAAGGCGAGGGAGCTTACAGCATTCCGGGAAACCTCGATCTCGACCGGCTGCACGAATTGTTCGGCGTGCGCCTGGAGGACACCGGCGACGCGTCCACGGTTTCCGGGCTGGTCACCGGCGTCCTGGGGCACGTCCCGGCGCCTGGCGAGATTCTCTGCCGCGAAGGATTACAATTCAAAGTCACCGAGGCCAATGGGCGCCGAGTTGTGCGGCTCCTCGTCAGCGGGCCGATCGAGAGGCCTACGAGCCAACAAGCGCCCGCGGAAGAGCCGTCCTCCCCTCTCCCGTCTTCCATGGAGCTTTCTGAGGAGCGCGAACCCGCCGTGGGCGCTCCTTCCAGGGAGCGAAATGTGCTGTGGGACCCGCTTCCCGGCGCACGCGACCGTTCCCGCCCGCGCTAAGAAGCCTTTTCGCTCGGCCTAACCCACCTGGATGCAAAAGGAATCTTCCGAATGGATTGTCGCAGCGGATTTGTAACCATTCTGGGCCGCCCCAACGTAGGGAAGTCCACGCTGCTCAACGCGCTCATCGGGTCCAAAATTTCGATCGTCACCGAGAAGCCGCAGACCACCCGGAGCTCCATCCAGGGCGTGCTCACGCTCGACGGCCGCACGAACCCGTTCGGCGTCACCGTGCCTTCCGTTCCCGGCTTGGACCATGACGCCGACTTGCCTCCTTCGATGGCGCAGATTGTTTTTCTCGACACGCCCGGAATCCTGGAGCCTCGTTCCGGCCTGGAAGAGAAGATGGTGGAAGAAATTCGGGATGCGCTTGCCGACCGCGACGCGCTGCTCTTTCTCGTGGACGCCTCGCAGCCGTTCGGGCGCAAGGATGAAACGGCCCTCGAATGGGTGCGAGCAAGCCGCGTCCCGTGTTTTCTCTTGCCCAACAAGATTGACCGGATCACCAAGCCTTCGCTGCTGCCCCTGATTGACTCCTACCGGAAGCTCTACGACTTTGCCGAAGTCATCCCCATTTCGGCGATGACCGGCGAGAACCTGCCCTTGCTGCTCGAATGTATTCTGGCGCGGCTTCCCGAAGGTCCGCTCTACTTTCCGCCCGAGCACCTGACCGAGCAGCCGGTGCGGTTCCTGGCCGCCGAGATCATCCGGGAGAAGATCGGTATCGAGACCCGGCAGGAGATTCCGTTTTCGAGCGCCGTGCTCATTGCGCGCTGGGAGGAGAAGGAAGCTGTGACGTACATCGCCGCCGAGATCGTGGTCGAGCGCGATGGGCAGAAGGGCATTCTGATCGGCGCCGGCGGACAGAAGTTGAAGCGCATCGGGACGCTCGCCCGCAAGGAGATCGAAGACCTCGTGGGCCGCAAAGTCTTTCTGGAACTGCATGTAAAAGTTCGGGAGAAGTGGCGGGACGACCCGCGGTTCCTGGCGGAGCTCGACTGGCGAAAGATGGTGGGCGAGTAATGAAAAGGTGTTAGGTGTCAGGTGCTAGGTGTCGGGGGAGATATAAATGCGCTACGGAGTCATCCTAACCGGTGGAGGCCCGATGGCCGATCCGGAGCGCGTGATTCGGGCGGCGCGGAAGGCCGACGCGCTGGGATTTCATTCACTTTGGCTGTATGAGCGTGTCGCGTTTCCGTCGCGGCCCTCGGAGACCTACGGGAAACTGCCGTTCACGCCGGAGACGAAATTTCTGGCGCCGGTGACGACACTCGCCTACCTCGCCGCCGAGACGCGGCAGATTCTTCTCGGCACCGGAATCCTGCTGCTTGCCTTGCGGCATCCACTGCACGTCGCCAAAGAAATGGCGACCCTCGACGTGCTGTCGAACGGGCGGGCGATTCTGGGTGTGGGGCTGGGCTGGCTGACCGAGGAGTTCGATGCGCTCGGCATTCCGTTCCGCGAGCGCGCAGGGCGCGTCCGCGAGAGCGTCGAGGTGCTCCGCAAGATTTGGGCGGGGGGAAAGCTCGAATATCGCAGGCGCTATTATTCGTTCTCCGAAGTCACTTCCTACCCGCAGCCCGTCCAGCCAGGCGGCCCGCCAATCTGGTTCGGAGGAACGGTAGACAAGGCCTTGCGGCGCGCGGCGGAGTTGGGCGATGGCTGGCTCGGACGCTCCGGCCGCCCCGACAACGTCGAGCGCTGGATTGCCACGGTTCGCCAGCGCGCCAAGGAATTGGGCAAGGATCACTTCACCATCGCCGTCACCGCAGCTCCGGAGATCACCCGCGAGGAAGCCGACCGGTTCGCGCAGATGGGCGTCCACCTGATCAATCTTTCGTTCGCCTCAGGAGAGACCGAGGAAATCGAGCAGAAGATGGAAGCCGCCGCGAAGCGGCTGTTTGGGTGAACGCGGCTAACTGCTCGGCGAGATGCCGAGCGATTTCATCTTGCGGTAGAGGTGGCTGCGTTCCAGGCCGAGCGACTCGGCCGTGCGCGTGATGTTGCCCTGATTTTCTTCTAACTTCCTTACGATGAAATCGCGCTCATAGGCGGCGCGGGCCTGTTGCAGCGTGGTGGGCTCGGGGACACTGCGGCGCCGGGAATCGTTCCGGAACAGGAACGCCGGCAGGTGCCTGCGCTCGATCACCGAGTGAGGGTTCATGATGACCAGCCGCTCGATCAGGTTCTTGAGCTCGCGCACGTTGCCGGGCCAGGCGTGGGCTTCGAGGGCCTCCAAGGCTTCGGGCGCGAGCTCTTTCGGCCTGCGCCCGTAGGTCAGGGCGAATTCACGCAGGAAGTACGCCGCCAGGATGGCGATGTCCTCGACGCGTTCGCGCAGCGGAGGGACCACGAACGGAATCACGTTCAGGCGGTAGAAGAGGTCTTCGCGGAAGTTGCCGCGCGCGATCTCGTCCTCGAGGTTCTTGTTCGTCGCGGCGATGATGCGCGCGTCCACGCTGACGGCGCTCGACGAGCCGAGCGGCTCGAAGCGCTGTTCCTCGATGGCCCGCAGCACTTTGGCCTGCGTCTTCAGGCTCATGTCGCCCACTTCGTCGAGGAACAGCGTGCCGCCGTCGGCCTTCGGAAATTTGCCGACCTTGTCCTCCGACGCGCCGGTAAAGCTTCCTTTGCGGTGCCCGAACAGCTCGCTTTCGATCAACTCTTCCGGGATCGCCGCGCAATTGACTTCCACGAACGGTTCTTTCGCGCGCAGGCTGTGGGCGTGAATGGCGTGCGCGACGAGCTCCTTGCCGGTGCCGCTCTCGCCGAAAATCAGGACCCGGCCGTTGGTCGGCGCCATCAGGAGCATCTGCTGGCGCAGGGCCTTCATCGGCACGCTGTCGCCGATGATGCGGTAGCGCTCTTCGAGCTCGTTGCGGAGCTGGCGGTTCTCTTCGAGCAGCGTTTGGTGCTCCAGCGCGTTCTTGAGGACCACGAGCGTTTTCTCGATCGAAAGCGGCTTTTCGAGAAAGTCGAATGCGCCGAGCTTGGTTGCCTTGACCGCGGTTTCGACGTTGCCATGCCCCGAGATCATGATCACGACCGTGGCAGGATGCAGGTCCTGAATCTGCTGCAAGACTTCGAGGCCGTCCACGTCGTCGAGCCACACGTCGAGCAGCACGCCGTGGAAGGGCTCCGACGCCAGCGCTTGCAGGCATTCCCGCCCCGTGGCCACGGCGAGGATGCGGTATCCCTCATCCTGCAACACGGCCGAGAGGGATTGCCGGATCCCTTGTTCGTCGTCCACGATCAGCAGATTCGCCTTCATGGGCAATCTCCGAGATGAACCGCCGGACCGCGTCATAACCGATGCTGCGGCGAAGCGCGCCCACTTTAGGTAAGCGGCTCCGGCGCCTGCTGTAAAGCGCCCCCGTCCAGGGTTTCCACAGCCTGCGATATCCCCGCCGGCAGCGCAACGAAAAACGTGCTGCTTTCCCCGAGCGTGCTCGCCGCCCAGATGCGTCCCCCGTGTTGCTCCACGATGCCTCGACAGATCGGCAGACCCAGGCCGGCCCCTCCCTTTTCCCGGGCGTCAGAGGCATCCACTTGCTGAAAACGCTCGAAGATGGATTCGAGCTTGTCCGGAGGGATGCCCCTTCCTTGGTCTTTGACCTGGATCAGAACCCGATCTCCCTCCTGTGCTGCGCTAAGCCAGACGGTGGAGCCTGCAGGAGAGAACTTGATGGCGTTGTTGAGCAAATTATTGAGCACTTGCAAAATCCGGAACGAATCAGCCGGGACCGAAGCCCGGACCGGAGCCACGGAGAGCGTCACACCCGCGGTTTGCGCCATCGCTTGCATGGCCTCGGCGGCCTGCTGCAATAGAGCCCTTACATCACAGGGCTGGATCGTCATCTGGAGCCTGCCGGACTGGAGGCGCTCGATATCCAGGAGATCGTTGATGAGACGCACCAAGCGGTCGGTGCTGGCGACCGCAATCTGGACCATCCGCTGCCCTTTATCGAGGAGCGGCCCCAGCGTACCCTCCGCCAGCATGGTCAGGGACATGCGAATCGAGGTGAGGGGAGTGCGCAGCTCGTGGCTGATGAGGGAGAGAAACTCGTCCTTCATCCGTTCGACCTCCCGCCGCTCGGTGACGTCGGCTCCGATGCTGATTACTTCGAGGAATTCGCCCGAGGGGCCGAAGCGATTGACGATGTTCCAGGATATGACTCGCTTGACGCCGGCCTTGGTGGTCAGGGCCATTTCGTAGTTGATCAGCGGGGTGTTTGAAAAATCGCGCCGCAGCCGCTCGACCTGACGGAAATCCTCTCCCGGATAAAAGATCCGCCACCAGTTTCTGCCGATCATTTCTTGCGCGGAGTAGCCGGTCGTGCGGGTTACTGCCGGATTGACGGACAGGATGGTGCCGTCAGGAGCGATCCGGGAAATGAGGGTCGTGGTGGTGGAAACAATGTGCCCGGTGTACTCTCGGGTTTCCTCCAGAGCCTGCATGACGCGGTTGTACTGTTCCGCGATTTGCCCGACTTCCGTGAACGGTTCCACGGGGGCGCGCAAACTGAGGTCACCGGTTCTGGCCTGGGCGTCCATGGCCGTGGCCAGGTCGAGCAGTTCCGTCGTGGCCCCGTGCTCCGAGACGTTGAGGCCGATGCGCTCCTGCTCCGGCGTAACGCGAAACCGAAAGAATCGGTTGATGCTTCGCAGGACCAGGTAGCCAATCCCCAGGCTCCACACGCCGCAAGCCACGATCCCCAGCCCTTGAATGCCCGCCTGGCTCACACGGTCGAGGCCGGTGCCGAGAGCCGCCGGTTCTCCGAACAGGGCCACTGCCAATGTTCCCCAGATGCCCGCGCCCAAATGAACGGGAACAGCCCCCACGGCGTCATCAATCCGGTAGTGTTCCAGGAGATGCTCCACGCCGAGCATCACGAGACCGGCGATCCCGCCAATGGCCACGGCGGATGCCGAACTGACGGCGTGGCACGAAGCGGTGATCGCTACCAATCCGGCCAGCGAGCCGTTGATGACGAGTCGGACATCCGGCCGGCCCAGGCGGACCCACCCGACGCCCAGCGTGATAACCATGCCGGCCGCCCCGGCCAGGACGGTGTTGGCCAGCACTCCTGCAATTTGCCGATTGACGGCGAGTGTGCTGCCTCCATTGAAGCCAAACCAGCCGAGCCACAGCAGGCAGACGCCCAACACGGACAGTGGGATATTGCTCCCCGTGAAATTCCTCGGCTTCCCCCCGGGCGGGAACCGGCCTTCTCGAGGGCCTATGATGAGCAAAACCGCCAGGGAAACCCACCCGCCGACACTGTGGACGACGCTCGACCCTGCAAAATCCACGAAGCCTGCTTGGGCAAGCCATCCGGCGTACGACCCCGCTTGCGCGCCGTTCCAGGCCCAGTGCCCAAAGACCGGGTAGAGCAGGCCGGAAACCACAGTCGCAATGATGAGATACCCCAGAAATCCTACGCGCTCCGCAACGGCCCCCGAGAGAATCGTCGTGGAAGTGGCGCAAAACATCACTTGAAAGAGAAAGAAGGCATCGAGCCAAGGGTCTCCCTCGCCGATCCGGAAGAGCCAGCCGGTCTGCCCGATCCATCCGTCTCGTGACGTCCCAAACATCAGCGCGTAGCCGCACAGCCAAAACAGGACCACCGAGACGCCAAAATCGGTCAGGTTCTTAATGGCAACATTGATGCTGTTTTTGGTGCGGGTGAAGCCGCTTTCCAGACAGAGGAAGCCCGCCTGCATGACAAAGATGAGGCCCGTACAGACGAGCACCCAGGCGATATCGAGCGGCGATTTGCCCATCCCCGTAGGTCGCTTTCGTGACTGCCGTCTGCCAAAAAAAACGCGGCGGGATGGCGTCGGACAACATTATACTAAATGCGCGTGAGGGTCCCCATGGAGAAAATCCTGATCGCCGAAGACGACCCGGACGCTCGCTTCGTCCTGGAAACCTGCCTGACCGAAGCCGGATATCAGGTTCTCAGTGCTTCGGACGGAAGGGTCGCGCTTGAACTGCTGCGGGCCCATCGCCCTCGCGTGGCGCTGCTGGATCTCATGATGCCCCGGACGCACGGCTTCAGCGTACTGCAGCAGATGCGCGAGGATCCAGAGCTCCAGGGAACCTACGTCATCGTTCTCTCCGCCAAGGCGTATCCCGTAGATATTCGGACCGCCAAGGAACTCGGCGCCAGCGACTACTTGGTGAAGCCCTACAACCCCAGCGAACTGCTCGGGAAAATCAGAAATGCCTTGGAGGCGATCCATTCCCGACTTTGGGTAAAGTTTTGGGGAACCCGCAGCTTGATTCCCACCTCGGGACCTGCCACCCGGCGCTATGGCGGCAACACGTCTTGCGTCGAAGTGCGCTGCGGCGATTACGTTCTCATGCTCGATTGCGGCAGCGGGGCGCGCGAAATGGGGTTGGCGCTCAACCGGGAATTCGCGGGGCGCCCGTTAGAGGTGCACATTTTCGTGAGTCACACGCGCTGGGATCACCTTCTGGGCTTTCCTTTCCTCACGCCGGCATACCTGCCGGGGGCCAACCTCACGGTCTACAAGCCTCGCCGGTTACGCGAGAGCCTGGAGAAACTCTTTACGGGGCAGGTGGACGCCAGCTATTTTCCGGAGTCGCTCGCGAAGATGCAAACGGGGGTCCGGTTCGTGGAACTGGGAGCAACGATCCAGATCGGCGAGACGAAGGTCTCACACGCCTGGAACGACTCCGGCCAAACGGTTTGCTTCCGCATTGACTTCCGGGGGAATTCGGTGGTCTATATCACAGAACGCGCACCCCACCGCGGTCTGTCCGGGGAGTCAGAGCAAGGCCAAGACCGGGATCGCGCGCTGGCCGCCTTTGCCAAGGACGCCGATCTGTATATCCGGGAAGCCCAGTATCCAGAAGAAGAATACGCCGCCCATCGGGGACCGGAACACAGTCCACCCGCGGGAGCGGTCCTTTCGGCGCACGAGGCGAACGTCAAACGTCTCGTCCTGTTTCATCACGATCCCATGCACGATGACGAGTTCCTGGATCGGATGGTCGCCGATTGTCGCGCTTACATGCAACAATGTGGAATGACGTTTGAATGCCTGGCGGCCTCGGACGGGCTCCACGTATCCCTATAGGATGGATTCTCATCGCACGAGTCCGCCAATAGGTTGCAATCCGCAAAATCCCCGAAGGGGATTGAGAAAATAGCCGGGGGCAACGCCCAGGGCGTTGCCCCCGGCTATCCACGTCTTGCCCTTCAGGGCAACCAGACCAAAGACCAGGCGCCCCTTGCGGAGAGAAATGACAAGACGGCACGGCCGTTTAAGGCGCTGCTGACGGGAGCTCGATGATAAACCGCGTTCCCACGGGATCGTTTTTTTCCGCGCGGATCGTGCCGTTATGCTCCGACACGATGCGGTTCACAATGGCGAGGCCCAGGCCGGTTCCGTGGTTCTTCGTGGAGAAATAGGGGAGGAAGAGTTTTTCCTTGTCTTCCGGAGTGACGCCGCAGCCGGTGTCGGCCACCTCGGCTTCGACCACTTCCCGCCGCGCGTCGGGCCGCGTGGTGAGCACCAGCTCCCGGACGAGGGACTGCTCCATGGCCTCGGCGGCATTGTCAATCAGGTTGACGAACACCCTGCGGAACTGTTCCGGGTCCACCTGAACCGCCGGCAGGTCCGAAGCCAGGTGGGTGCGAATGCGAATCCCGTCCAGCCGCCCGTTGAACAGATGCAAGGCGCTTTCGATGATTTGATTGAGATTGGCCGAAGCGGGCTGCGCCTCGGGCAGCCGGGCGAACTGCGCAAATTCATTAACCAGCCGTTGCAGGTGCGTCACCTCTTGCTGGATCAAGGCGCAAGACTCCTCGACCACGCGCCGCAACTCTGGGGCGTCCTCCGGCGTGTTGTTCCGAGACTGCTGGCGGTCGAGCCACAGGTGAATCCGCTCTGCCGAGAGCGCGATTGGGGTGAGAGGGTTCTTGATCTCGTGGGCGACTCGTTGCGCCACCTCGCCCCAGGCGGCGGACTTCTGTGCCCGGAGCAGATCGCTCAGGTCCTCCATCACCAGAACGAAGGAGCTCGAGCCGGGTCGCCGGCTGGCCGGGTCGGACGGCTCGCCCGAAAGCGCGCTCACCGTGACCGCCAGGTGCAGCGTCCGGTCGGCCTGTTTGATTTCCAGATGGCGGTTGGCCTGTCCGATGCGGGCAGCCCGCTTCATCAAATGCCGAAAATCCCGCCAGTCCTCCCCCGAAAGCAGTTTGGAGATGTGGCCGAGTTCGCCGGGATCGCGGCCGAACAGGCGGCGCGCAGCTCCGTTGCTTTCGAGAATCGCTCCCTCGGAGGAAACGGTCATCACGCCGGTGGGGATGCTCTCGAGGATCGCTTCCGTAAACTGCCGCCGCTGGTCAATCTCGCGGTTCATGGTCTCGAGATGAACGCGCGACTGCTCGCGCGCGGCGCGGCCGGCGGCCAGTTGTTCGGTCATTTCATTGAAGGAGCTGACCAGGATTCCGAGTTCATCGGCCGCCCGGGTCTTGACGCGGTACTCCAGGTTGCCGCGCGAAACCTCGTGCGTGGCTTCCGCCAGCGCCTGAATCGGTACGGTCACCTGCCGCGAAAAGTACAACGCAAACCAGGTGGCGATGAACAGGATCAGCACGGTCAGCAACAGGAGAATCGAAAGATAGATGGACCGCACCGACCGCCGTTCCTGGCTCAGCTCGCCGTAGAGAATGCTTTCTTGATTCAGACGGGCGGCGCTTTCGGAGATTTTCGGCGGCAGAAGCCGGGCCGCCACAACGGTTCCCGACTCCCCGCCCAGCTCTACGCCCGCCCACCCGACCGCGTAACTCTTTCCCTCGAGATCCACGATCTGGGAACCCGTTTCGCCGGCGGAACTGCCCTCCCCGTTCGCGCGTGCGGCCCTAACTTGCTCGGGAACGACGGTCCCCGCCTTGTGACCGAATAATTCCACTCCGCGGGAATCCAGCACTCCGAAATAGTCGAGAGCGCGAGGCGGGTTTTGCTGGGAAAGATTCCGATGGAGCACCGCGGCCGCCGCGTCGAGCGTCCCAGCCGAAGTTCGAATCTCGGACGCCAGAATCTCGGCGTCGGTTGCGGCGCGGCCGCGGGCGAATTCCCGCAGTTCCGCCACCAGGTCCTGCGCATCCCGGCTGATCGTTTCGTACGGCCGGCTGAACCACTTGTCGAGCGTGCGATTGAGCAGGCTGTAGGAGAACAGAAACAGAAAACAGACCGGCGCCACCGAGAGCGCCAGCGCGCCAAACACCATCTTGGTCTTGAACTTCGAGCCGAGCAGGTGCGCCCGCCGCTCCATGGTGAGCTTGAACAGGCTGCGAAACAAGATGAAGCCGAAGATGACGAGACTCAGAAAGATGAGCGTCGAAAGGACGAACAGCAGGATCACTTCCGCGGAGCCGCTCGGACGGATAAACGGAAGCTGCAGCGAGGTGAGCGCAAACACGCTCCCCACCAGCAGCAGCACAATGACGCTGGCTGTGATGATGAAGCCGGGCCGCATGCGAGGGTCAGTCATGGGAAACCTTCGTCCGCACTATTCGCGTTCAGTATAGCACGCTCGCGCGGCGCCCAGTTTAGGCGCTGAACCCGTTGCAGGGAATGGCGGTGGCGGTTGTAATGCCAGTCCTATGCTATACTCAGCGAACAAGGAGGCTCCATGGATAACGGCAAGGACCCGGCTACCAAGGCCGATCTGAACCTGCTTCGGGAGGAGTTGCTCGAAGCAATCCACGATACGGAGACCCGGCTTCTCCGCGCCTTCTACAATTTCGCGGAAACAAACCAGAAACGCCTCGCGGAAGTGGAGCGAACAGAATTGGTCATTGTGGATCGGCTCGCAACTATGGAGCGACGGCTCACGGAAGTCGAGAAGCGCCTCAATCTGCCGCCTATCTCTTAATCCTTTCGATAACTTCCAGAGATTCGATTCCGTTTGCATATATGTCAATGACGGGTGCTCGCCGGCAAACCTCTTGACAGGCGAGTCAATGTCGTCCATCCTTAAAATGGATCGTTAAATGTAGTTAAGCTGGTTTGGTAGTCTAAGTAAACGCGTCCACGCAAGCATGTCGGAAGGAAGCGGGCCATGGGAAAATCGAAGAGGGTTTTGACCATGATCTTGGCCGTGGGACTCACCGGAGCGGCGGTGTGGTTGCTGCTGGCGGGAATGCCGAACCTGCCTGGCGTGGCAGGCCAATCGGCTGTAGCTCAACAACCACGGAGCGTGGACGGCCGCACGATGTCTCCGACGAAGGGGAGCCAGCGCTACCAGTTCCATCATCCGGGAATGCCCGGGGCTGCGACGACGCCAGCCTATGATCCGGCGCCTCCCGCGCCCGGACCCGCTCCGAATGAGGTCCGCGAATACACGCTCGTCCTGGAAGAAAACGTGCCGCACGAGGTAGCGCCCGGGGTCACGATTCCCGCCTGGACCTTCAACCGCACGGTTCCCGGCCCGGTGTTGCGAGCAACCGAGGGAGAGACAGTGCGGATCCATTTCGTCAACCAAGGGAAGCTGCCGCACACGATTCACTTCCACGGCATCCATCAGGCTTCGATGGACGGTGTCTTCGAGCTGGTCCCGCCCGGCGGAACGTTTACCTATGAATTCGTCGCCGAGCCGTTCGGGATCATGCCGTATCACTGCCACGCCATGCCCAACACGCAGCACATTCACAACGGCCTCTATGGAATGCTGATTGTGGACCCCAAGGCCGGCCGCCCGCCGATGCGCGAGCTGGCCATGGTGATGAGCGCGTTTGATCTGGACCGGGACGGCGAGGCCGATTTCTACGCCT
>CAYWWM010000015.1:0-14058 GCA_964461735.1 uncultured Solibacteraceae bacterium
GGTTGCCGATGGATTGGTTTCCCCAGTCCCGCGAGGGACGGCTGAAAGATATGGTATGGAACGACTTCAGCCGTCCCTGACGGGACTTACCTCGCCATGAATTTCCATCCCAGCACTGCCGTGCTGGGCTACTGTCAAACGTCCCTGGCGGGACTCGGCCCGCTTCCCGAGTCATTTTTCAACAAGCTCCTAACCACTAACCACTATTCACTGACCACTGCTCTTCTGAAGGTACGCGGTCAAAATCACCGCCAGCGCCTTGCGAACTCCGCGAGCCATCGCCCGCACCGAGAGCGTCGCGCCGGAGACGTTGCGGATGTCCTGATGCTGCATGATGGGATTCGAGAGCGTCTTGCCGGCGAACTGCGCCAGGAAACCCCGGTGACGCACCTCATCCCCCTGCGGCTCGCGGTACATCATGAGGGCCGCGTCTTTCACCCGGCCGTCCAGCGTCACGCCGACGATGAAGGTGATCGGCCGGTGCTTGCCGATTTCTTCGCAGATCACCGCGTAGCCGATGACCTCGCCGCCTTTGCGCGCGACGAACGTCATATAGAACGGCTCCCAGATCGTGGGCTTCGCCGGCGAGACCAGTTGGCGGAGCCTGCGGCCCAGGTCCGGAGTAACGGGAATGTCCTTGCGTTCGAATTGATCCGCCTCTGGGAAGACCGCCTTCGGCGCCTGCTCCACTGTCAGGTACACTGCGGTCCCGTCCTGGGCGCGCGCCGACTGCGCCAGCGCGGGAAGACAAACGGCCAGCAGCGGGCTGAGCCAAAGCCGCCAACGAGGCGATCCGAGCGCCGCTGCCACTGCAACCTCCTAAAACCCCAATGACGTGCCGAGCACCAGCGCGTCGTAGGACTTGTCCGGCACGCGCCCGAGCCCGAGCACGCGCGGGAAAATCAGCGTACTGCCCTGGATGCGCTGGCTGCGCTCGTAGGCCGCCGTGAACGCCACGGAAACCGTCGGACGGTACGTCAGGCCCAGGCTGATCCGCTGCTGCTCCAGGTTCTCTTTCTGGAGGCCCGTAACGCGTCCCCCGCTGAAGGAAAACTGGTTGACCAAATCGTTGAACCAAATGCGCTCGAAGCGCACGATCGGGATCAACTGCGGATTCTCGAATCCGCGTCCGAAAAAGGTCTGGCTCAGGAAACGCGGCCAGAAGCGGTACTTGAAATCCACCCAGTAGCCGAACCGCTGATTGGTGAACGGGCCGGCAAACTCCGCCGCGACCTCGGATTCGAGCGCCGCCGTCTCCGCGCTGGCCGTCTCGGCGGCCGAGTTCACGGCCTGCGCCGCGATGTCCGTGAGCACGGCCTCCATGCGTCCGAAGTCGGTGTAGACGAACTCGCCTTCGGCTTCGAAGCGTCCCAAGGTCAGCTTTCCGTCGAGACCCAGCGAGTGCACGGAACTGTCGAAGTTGAGGTAGCCGGGCGTGTACTGTCCGTGGTAGCCGGAGAGCGCGATTTCGCTGCCGAGTTTCGGGCTGACCGCCACGCGCCACGTCAGCGAGTCCGTCGGGTCGGTGCCGTTGAACGGCCCAGAGGCAAATGAAAGCTCTGGTTCAAGCTCCAGAAGGTTCCTACCCTGGCGCAGGGAAACGACCTTCTCCATCGAGAAATCGAGCTTCGCTCCTCCGACGCCGTAAATCTGATAGTCGAGATAACCCTGGCCGAGCGGAATGTTGCCGACCAGTCCCGCGCCCAATTCCCGCCAGGCCGACTTCACGGGGAGCACGGGACCGCCGCGGTCCACCAAAGGCCGGCGCGGGAGGTCCCAGTAATCGTCGTCATGCAGGATATTGAAGCGCCCCAGCGGGGGCAGTATCACGCCCATCCGCAATCCGAGCGCTCGGGAGAAGTCATACTGCATCCAGGCCTGCTCCATGGCCAGCTCGCTGCCGTCCTGCCCTTCGACTTCCTCGACGAAGCGTGTGCCGGCGCGATTCTGGCGTCCGCGGTTCTCCGGGATGGCCGTGCGCTCGACTTCGAGCTCGTTGAAGCGCTCGAACTCGATCTCGGTGTAGAAGCGCAGCCGCTCGGAGGGCGCGGCGTCGAGGGTCAGAACAAAGCGCCGGAAATCAAACGCGTGGAAGCCTCGCTGAACTGGAGGGAGGCTTCCGATGCGCGGACCCGTGTCAATATTGTTCGACTCGAAGCGGAACGAGCCGTAGCCGCCGATGCGAACCGTGTCGCCCAGCAGGCTCCGCCCGTACCTCTGCCCCGGCGGACCTGCCGCCAAGCCACCGTATAAGCCTCGGTCGGTTTGTCCCTGGCCCGGGATCTGGCCCGCGGACTGCGCAGGCGCGGTCGTCCCCGCAGCAGTCATTGAAGCCGGTATGGACACCGGCAGGGACACCGGCGTCACCGCCACCGCGCTCGGATGGCCGTTGCTTTCTGCCCGCGCGACCAGACCTTCGAGCTGCTTCTGCAAGGCGCTGATTTGTTCCTGCAACGCGCGAATCTCCTCTCGGGTCACTCCGTTCGAGGACGGCGCCTGGGCTCGTGTCTGTGACGCCGCCAGCATCCAAATCCCCGCACAAACCACTACTGCGAATCGAACTGTTTTCACGTCCAATCTCCTCTTCTGCATCGGGAAGATGCGGTTGCAAATGCAAGGTGGATTGGACTACAGTTAAGACGGCGATCCACCAGGATTGCTCTGCGGGAGCGGATGGTTGCAAGCTGAGCAGGCGCGCGGCCACTCGCTCCTCAAATTGTTTGCCGGGCGACGGAGTGAGGGACCTGGGGTCCCGTCCGGGGAGACGCTGCGCCTCCCCGCTTCTTGCGGCACTCCGCGCAGTATCCTCCGATCTCGATGCGGGAAAAGGAGACCTCGAACCCGCATTCCTTCGCCAGGGCCCGATCAATCCGCTTCATGGCGGGCGTGTAAAACTCAAAGACCTTCCCGCAACTGAGGCACGCGACGTGCGAGTGAGCGCGGACCTGGCGGGCTTCGTAATAATGCTGGTCGCCTTTGAGGTGCAACAGATCGAGCTCGTCCACCACGCCCAGGCGCTTGAGCACGTGGAGATTGCGGTAAATCGTGACCTGATCAATGCCGGGGTCCACCTTCTGGGCTTCTTCGAGAAGCTGCTTGGCGTTCAGATGCGTCTGGGCCGATTCGAGGATCGAGAAGATCAGGCGGCGCTGCCGGGTCAGACGCAAGCCGTTCTGCTTGGCGAGCGACGCGAGGCCGCGCCGGCGGCGGACTTGGCGAAGAAGGGGCATATTCTTATTGCAAATCAGATGCGAGATTATTGCAAATGAGTTGCAATTAGATTTATACGCCCGTCCTCCCGAGCTTGTCAAGAGAAAAATATTTCCGGGAAAACGCAGGGGGAGGGAAGCAGGGGAATAGATGCGGATACACCACCAGCCGTGTACAATGGCTGCCGCGCATATGGAGCAATAGAATGGAGT
Organism: uncultured Solibacteraceae bacterium; assembly: GCA_964461735.1. Taxonomy (GTDB): domain Bacteria; phylum Acidobacteriota; class Terriglobia; order 2-12-FULL-54-10; family 2-12-FULL-54-10; genus CAYWWM01. Next base: position 3,423 of record CAYWWM010000015.1, read on the forward strand.
AGTCGAAGCCGGCGGGCCTCCTGGGCGAAGGGGGGTCGCCATGGAGGGAACATCATGGCGGAAGGCGTGAACACGGCGGTGATTCGGGCGTTGGCAGAGGCCAACGGCATTGCGATCCCGGACGACCGGCTGGAAACGGTTTTGAAGCAGTATCAGACGTATCTCGGAATCCTCAACCAGCTCGATTCGTTCCTGCTCGCCCGGGAGGCCGAACCCTCGGGGAAATTCGAGTTGCCCACGGGCGGTCCCACATCGGCTCCCGGCCGCCAGAGGTGAACACCGCCATGCAAGAAAAAATGAAAGAAAAGAAGAGCCTCAAGAAGGAAAGGGAAGCATCCCGGCGGTCGTTCCTCAAGAATTCCGCGACGACCCTGACGGGAGCGCTGTTGGCTCCCCTGGCGGAGTCATCCGGAAGCGGCGCGGTGGCGCAGTCTTCTCCTCCACAATCCAACGCTCCGCAGTCGAGCGGCCTCGATCTGCCATCGCTGACGCTGACCGCTGCGGCCGAGCGGCTCCGCAAGCGGCAGCTCTCGCCGGTCGAATTGACGCAGGCCGTCCTTGACCGCATTGAGCGGTTGAATCCGCGCATCGGGGCGTTCATTACCGTGACCGCCGAGCAAGCCTTGGCCTCTGCCCGCGCCGCGGAACAGGAAATCCGGCAAGGGAGGTATAAAGGACCGCTGCACGGCATCCCGGTCGGCGTCAAGGACACTCACTATACCGCGGGCGTCCGCACCACGGCGGCCTCGCGCGTGCTCAGCGACTTCGTGCCCGACTTCGACGCCACCGCCGTCCGGCGCTTGAGGGAAGCCGGCGCGATTCTGATCGGCAAGACCAATCTGCCCGAGTTTTCCTTCGGGGGCTACACGCCGGGAACGAACAATCCCTGGAACCTGTCGCGCAACTCCGGCGGGTCCAGCGGCGGTTCGGCGGCGGCGCTGGCGTCGGGAATGCTGATCGGCGCGACCGGCGGCGACACCTCCGGCTCGATCCGCAATCCGGCCGCCACGTGCGGCGTGGTGGGCCACAAGCCGACCTTCGGCCTCGTCAGCCGTTACGGTGTGGTCCCGATCAGTTGGACGCTCGACCACATTGGTCCGATGGCCAAGACGGTGGAGGACTGCGCCATTCTGCTGCGCGTCCTGGCCGCGTACGATCCGAACGATTCTTACAGCGTCGAGGTTCCCGTGCCCGATTACCCGCGCCTGCTGCGCAAGCCGGTGCGCGGGCTGCGCCTCGGAATTCCTCCCCCCGCGATCCTAGCCGAATTCCATCGCGACACCCAGGCTGCCTTCCGGGAGGCCGTGCGAGTGCTGGAAGGCTTGGGGGCGCGGGCGCAGGAGGTGACGCTGCCGCCGTCGTTCGAGCTGGCGGCCGAGGCGCAGACCATCGTTCGCATCTGCGACGCCGCGGCGTATCATCGGCCGTTCCTGAAGGCCAAGGCCGAGCAGTACCGGCCGGACAATCCGGCTCTGCCTCCGGTATCGCAGGTCCGCACCACGGTCGAGGCCGGTTCCTTGCTGACGGCGGCGCAATACCTCAAGGCGCAGCAGTTCCGCCGCGTGTTTATCCGGGAATGTCTCGAACTGTATGCCACCTTCGATTTCTTCCTCAGCCCGGCCATGCCTGCTCCCGCCGATGAACAGGCCGCCCCGCGGATCACGTTCCGGTCCGAGTACAACCTGAACGGCTTCCCTGCGATCTCGATCCCCTGCGGCTTCTCGACTTCGCCGGCGGGACTGCCCATCGGTCTCCAGATTTCGGCCCGCCCGTTCCGCGACGCCGAGGTGCTGGCGCTGGCCTACGCCTACGAGTCGGCAACCGATTGGCTCAGAAGAAAACCAGTGATTAGTGGTTAGTGGTTAGTGATTCGTGGGTGGGGAATTGTGATCAGCGAGAAGCCAAAGGCGACCAACTACAGAGAACTGCTCGTATGGCAGAAGGCGTTTGGCTTAGTGAAAGACGTATATTCCCTGACAGGGGAGTTCCCAGCGCAGGAAAAGTACGGGCTGGTGGCGCAGCTCCGGCGAGCCGCTGTCTCCGTCCCCTCCAACATTGCTGAAGGGCAAGCGCGGCACTCTACCCGTGAATTCATTCTCGTTGTTTCTCACGCCGAAGGCTCTGCTGCCGAACTGGAAACCCAACTGTTGATTTCAGTCGAACTGGGCTACTGCGAGGACGGAAAAGCACAGCGTGTGCTGGATGGCGTTACGGAGGTGCGAAAAATGCTTGGCTCGCTCCCGGAGAAAACTCATCGCCCGTGTCTAACCACTAATCACTACCCACTAATCACTTTGCTTTGCCCTGCGCTGCCGTGACGACCTCGGCGAAGGCCTGCGCGGCGCGAGAGAGGTGACGATCCGTGCGATAGGCGAGACCGAGTTTGCGAACCAGTTTCATCCCCTGGATGGGAACGAGCTTCAAAACTCCGGATTGCGATTCCATCTCGGCGTAGGTGCGGCTCAGGAGTGAGACACCCAGGCCGGCCCCCACGAACTTCTTGATCGTCTCGACGCTCGCCAGCTCCAACGAGATGTGCAACTGGTTGCGGTATTTGCGAAAGATGCGTTCGAGCAACTCGCGCGTGTGGCCGCCCTTGGGAAAGATGAGCGGCTCCTTCACGAGATCGTCTACTTTCACGGACGCGCGCTTGGCGAAAGCGTGTCCGGCGGGCACCACTACGTGCAGCTCGTCTTCGAAGATCGGGATGACCTTCAGGTTGCTCTGCGAGACGGGCAGCGTGACGATTCCCAAGTCCACTTCGCTCTCAGCCATCTTCTGGAGAATCTTGTGGCTGAAGCTGCGATAGACGCTGATTCCCACTTGCGGATACTTCTGTTTGAACTCCGCAAAGACTTGCGGGAGCACGTAGAGGCAGGTGGCCTCGTTGGCTCCGACAATGAGCGTTCCGGCCACCACGCCGTGGGCCTCGCGGACGCGCTGCATGGTCTCACGATGCAGAGCGACCAGGCGCTCCCCGTACTCGAACAGCACCTCGCCCGAAGGCGTCAGAAAAATCCTGCGCCCCAGGCGGTCGAACAGCTTCTGCCCGAACTCCTCCTCGAGTGCGCGAATCTGCGCGCTGATGGCGGGTTGCGTGCGGTAGAGCTTCTCCGCGGCCCGCGAGAAGCTCTGCTGACGGGCTACTTCCAGGAATGCCGTCACCTGATCCAATTCCATGTTTCCAGCCCCGATCCTTAGGAGTTTGTTGAACAGTCCCGGAGGGACGGTTGAAAGTAGCCCAGCACGGGTTCGGCGCCTCGCCGGACCTAGTGCTGGGTCGCAGATGGATTGGTTTTCCCAGTCCCGCGAGGGACGGCTGAAAGATATGGTATGGAGCGACTTCAGCCGTCCCGCACGGGACTTAGCTCGCAATGAATTCCATCCCAGCACTGCAGTGCTGGGCTATTGTCAAACGTCCCTTGCGGGACTCGTCTCGCTTCCCGAGTCATACTTCAACAAGCTCTTTAGTATTCCCCCGATTCAGAACCGCTTCAGAACCAATAGATATTCCTTATGCTTGGCATAAGCATCCGATTATATATCAGGTTGCCCTCCGGCCAAGCGATTCGGGCCAAGGTCGCACTCCTGAATGCACCGGTCGGCCGGAAAAATTCCGGGACGACGGCCGGTGTCGCTGCGATAGAATGGGTCTTGGCGAAATTCCAAAGGAATCTGATCCGGCTCGACGCTATGGAATATCATTCTGTGAGCACCCTGCGCCCCCCACGCCCTATGATTGGCCTCACCTGCCGGTGGGACGAAGAGAAGCAGTGGTATTACCTGCCGGGTGAGTACTCCCGCGCCGTGGAGGCCGCCGGGGGAATTCCGGTGCAGATCCCTCTGCTTCCGGGCATCGTCGAGGAACTGGCTGCGCGGCTGGACGGATTTGTTCTCTGCGGCAGTCCGAGCGACGTGGACCCGGCCCGCTATAACGAACGGCGCCATCCGGAGGTGAAGACCGTTCACCCGCAGCGCGATGAAACCGACTGGCGCGTGCTCAGTCACGCCTTTCGGGAACGCAAGCCCGTGCTCGGCATTTGTTTCGGGATGCAGTCGCTGAACGTCTACCAGGGGGGAACGCTCATCCAGCACATCCCCGCTCGCATCGCCGGCGCGCTCGAGCACAAGGATAAGAAGACGCAGCACTCCGTCACGCTCGCAGCCGGTTCGCGCGTCGCGGAATGGGCGGGAGGAAGAAACGATGTCCTGGTTAACAGCACGCACCACCAGTCGGTCGAAGCGCCCGGCGACGGCCTGCGTGTGACAGCACGGGCGCCCGACGGCGTGATCGAAGCTGTCGAGGGGGATTTCCCCGAGCACTTCGTCATCGGCGTGCAATGGCACCCGGAGCGGATTTGGGAAGCGGAACCGCTTTCCGCCCGGCTCTTTCAGGAATTGATTTTGGCTGCTGCGAAGAGACGCTCCCGGGCGGTTTCGGGCCTGGCGGCCGACTCTCCAGAGATGGTGGAAACAGTACGATGAATTACGTCGTTCTACTGGGCGCTCTCCTGGTGGCGGCTCCGGCCTTCGCGCAGCTTCCCGTGAATGCGCAGTCCGCGGCCAAGGCGCGGGAGCTGTTGGACCAGACCGTGGCGGCTCTCGGCGGCGACGCCTTCCGCAACGTCAAGACCTCGCGCCTGGAAGGCCGAGTGTATGGGTTTCGACGCGGGGATCTTTCGGGTTTGGCGCAGGTCGTGCAGTACATCCGGTATCCCGATCGGTCGCGCGAAGAATACGGCGAGAACAAGGAAGAGATTCAGATTTCCAACGGGGACAAGGGATGGATGATTGACATCAATGGCGTCCATCCCGTCCCGGAAGAGGAAATGAAGTCGCGCCGGGAGTCGGCGTCCATGCGCGCCTTTTACATCCTCCGCTACCGGCTGGGCGAGGCGGGCAGCCTCGTCGAGCACGCCGGCCGGGAGATCTGGGAGAACCGCGAAGTGGACCTGGTCCGGTTCGTGGACGGAGAGAACCGCGTCCTGACGTTCTGGCTGGACACCTCTACGCGCCTGCCCGCGCGCACCCAGTGGGTCCACCGCGATCCCAAGACTCGCGAGCGGATCGAGGAGATCGAGACCTTTGGGAACTATTTCACGCGCAACGGCATCGTCACGCCCCGCCGCATCGTGCGGCTGCGGAACGGGACCCGCGTTTTTGAGGCCATCATCCGGGAGGCCTATTACAACCTCCCGCATCCGGATTCGTTGTTCCAGCCTCCGCCGGAAAAGTCCGGGGCCAGCCGGAATTAGCCACGGAGCGAAACGACATTAGATATGTCGTTTCGAAGCCACAGAGAAATTCTTGTAAAGACTCAAAAGCATGACGAAGCTGATTCCAGCGAGCGCAACTCACAAGCTTTTGGCAGCTAGGCGAATTCTGCTCGGCCTTTCCCTTTTGCTGGCGCTATTTCCGGCGGCGGGCTGGTCGCAATATGTGCCGGCGGCCCGCAGGCCCTTCGGAGACTCCTTAGCCAAGGTCCATGCGGAGCGGGTTCGGAGCTATGACTTGCAGCACATTCGGCTGGACCTGCGGCTCGACGAGCGCATCCAGTCTGTTGCCGGGACCTCCACACTGGTTCTTCGCCCGCTCCAGGCGGGACTGGAAACCGTCGAAGTGGACAGCGCGGAGCTGCGCATTCAGTCCGTAACGTTTCCGGATGGCACGCCATTGCCCTTCGAAGAGGCCGGTGAAACGCTCCGCATCCGTCTCCCCCGGCCCGCGGGGCCGGACGACCTGCTCACGCTCACCATCGCCTACGACGGCAAGCCTCGCAAGGGATTGTATTTCTTCCAGCCGGACCGGAGTTACCCGAAGCGTCATCCGCAAATCTGGTCGCAGGGCGAGATGGACGATTCGCACTTCTGGTTTCCCGTTTACGATTACCCCAACGACCGCACGACCAGCGAGGGGTTCTACACCGTCAATTCCTCGTTCACGGTGATCTCGAACGGCCGGCTCCTCGGCGTCACCGAGAACACCCAGCTCCGCACCAAGACCTATCACTGGAAGCAGGAGGTCCCGCACAGCACCTACCTCGTCTCGGTCGTCGCCGGCGAATTCGAGAAGTACACCGAGCGGGCGGGAGACGTGCCGCTCGAATATTACGTTCCGCCGGGAACGGGCCGGGAGAAGGCGCTGCGCTCGTTCAGCGAAACCCCGGCCGCGCTCCGCTTTTTCACAGGCCGCATCGGTCTCCCGTACCCCTACGCGAAGTATTCGCAGACTACGGTCCAGGAATTTACTTTCGGCGGCATGGAGAACATCAGCGCCACGACGCTGAACGACCGCACGCTCCACGAAGCGGATTCCGAGCCGCAGTCGTCGAGCGTGGATTTGGTGGCGCACGAGCTGGCGCATCAGTGGTTCGGCGACCTGCTCACCTGCCGGAACTGGGCGCATCTCTGGCTGAACGAGGGGTTCGCGACGTTCTGGGCGGCGCTCTATCGGGAGCACCGCTACGGCCGGGAGGAGTATCTCAACGAGGTGCGCGAGGACCGCGGCCGCTATCTTGACGAGGACCGGCAGCGCTACCGCCGCCCGCTGGTCACCTCGTACTATTCCGATCCCGTGGACTTGTTCGACCGCACGACCTACCAGAAGGGCTTCCTGGTGCTCGACATGTTGCGCTACCTGCTCGGCGACGAGCGGTTCTTCCGGGCGATGGCGCACTACGCCCGGACCTATCGGAACCAGACCGTCGTGACCGACGATTTCCAGAAGGCCGTGGAGGAAGCCAGCGGAGAGAATCTCGGGTGGTTTTTTGAGCAGTGGGTCCGCCAGGCCGGGTATCCGGAACTATCCGTCAGCCAGGAGTGGGACGAGTCCGCGCGGCAGGCGCGCCTCGTGATTCAGCAGACTCAGGCGCTCGACGAGATGACCCCTCTGTTCCGCATGCCGGTAGATGTCGAGTTCACCACGCCCGGCGGAACCAAAGCCGTTCGGATCGAATTCTCCCGCCAGCGGGAGGAATACACTTTCGACCTCGACGCGAAACCCCTGATGACGCGCTTCGATCCCGACGGGCGCGTGCTGATGACCGTCCAGTTCCACAAGCCCGCTGCCGAGTTGCTCTACCAGTTGGAGCACGATCCATCCATTGTGGGCCGCATCTGGGCCGCCGAGCAACTGGCGTCGGCCAGCGGAGACCGCACGGAAATTGCGCGCGCGCTGCGGGAGCGCCTGCTGCGGGATTCCTTCTGGGCCGTGCGCGAAGCGGCGGCGGGGGCGCTCGGCGAGATGAAAACAGCGGAGGCTCGGGAGGCTCTGGCCGCAGGGCTCCAGGACCGCAACCCCGAAGTTCGGCAGGCGGTGGCGCGCGCCCTCGGCGGGTTTTTCAAGGACCAGCAGGCCGACCGCCTCGTCCGCCGTCTCTTTGAATCGGACCGCAACCCGACGACCGCAGCCGAAGCAGCCTACTCTGTCGCAAGGATTCAAGGGCGCGGGGCGCGCGAATTTCTGGAAAGAGCTTTGCGGCGCGAATCGGACCACGACGTCATCCGCCGCTTTGCGCTGGCAGGCTTGCGAGAGCTGGGGGACAAGCGGAGCTGGGACCTCGCCGCGCAGTGGTCGCGCTACGGCCACCCGTCCCAGACACGCATCGTTGCCATTGAAGCCCTCAGCAGGCTCGGCGCCCGGGAAGAGAAGACCGCTGATATGCTGATTGCGCTGCTCGAGGACCCCAATGTGTTTGTCCGGCAGCGGGCCATTCGCGCCCTGGGAGAAGGCGGCTTCCAGAAAGGGCGCTCGGCGCTCAACCGGCTCGCGCAATCGGAAGTGCACTCGGAAACCCGCCGCGCCGTGCAGAGAGCTTTGGAGCTGCTCGGCGTTCCGACTCGCGCAGACGCTTTCTCCGCGCCGGCTCCTCCGCGGGAGTTCGTCCGGTCCCTGCTGACTTCTTCTCCGCCCGCGCGCTCTCAGTCTGCCGCGCCGTCACTCGTACCGTAACGCCTCGACCGGCTCCAGACGCGCGGCCCGGATGGCCGGCCAGAGTCCGAAGAACAATCCGACAGCCAATGACACCAGCAGCCCGGCGGCGATGGCCCAAACCGGGACCGCGGTGGGAATCGTGGGATAGAGCCATCGCAGGAACAGGCTGACGCCGGCTCCGGTCAAGAGGCCGAACAGACCTCCCAGTCCCGTCAAGGTAATTGCTTCGAGCAAGAACTGCTGCACGATGTCCCGCCGCCGCGCTCCGACCGCTTTGCGAATCCCGATCTCGCGCGTGCGCTCCGTCACGGAGACCAGCATGATGTTCATCACGCCGACGCCGCCCACCAGCAGGCCGATCGAGCTGAGCAGCAGCATCACCGAGGTGACCGCCCCCGTGATGGCCTGGAACTGCTCGATGACGGACGCCGCGGTCGAGACGTAGAAGCTGTCGGGCTTGTCAAAGGGGTCGAGGCGGCGGCTGCGCAGCAGCCAGCGAATCTGGTCCACGGCCTCGTCGAGCCGACCGGGATGTGCCTGCGCCATCAGGAAATGGTCGCGGACGTTCGGGAAGAGTTTGCGGAATGTCTGGTAGGGGACGACAACGAACAGGTCGGCCGACTCCGTCCCGAAGAAATTCCCCTTGCGTCGGTCAAAGACTCCGAGGATGCGCAACGGCTGCCCGTTCACTTCGATGGTTTTCCCGAGCGCGCTCTCGTTCGGGAATAAAGCCCGATTTACTTCGTGGCCAATCAGCGCGACGGGAAGCCTGCGGTCGTCCTCGCTCTCGGTAAAGAACCGTCCTTCCCGCACGATCATGTTCGTGACGCGCAGGTACTCCGTCGTAATGCCGGAGAAATGCTGGAGGGGAACGTAGACCTCTTCCGTCCGGTAGCGCACGGTCAGGAAATCTTGACCCGGACGGCCGCCGTCTTCGTCGTAGACCACCGCGGCGATGCGCTCCACGGCGGGGCAGAGTTGCCCGATGGCTTCAGCGTCTTCGAAGGTGAGCACCTTTCGCGTCCGCTCATTTTGGCCACTGCGCTCGGTTTCGATGCCGGGCGACCTCCGCGACACCAGCACCGTGCGGGTTCCAAAGCGTTCGAGCAGGCCCGTGATGCTGCGGTCGAGACCTGTCAGCACGGCTCCGATCGAGATCACCACCGCCGTCCCGATCACGATGCCGAGCATAGCCAGGGCCGTCCGCAGCCGGTGAGTGGCTAGGCTGTGGAAGGCGAGTTGCAGATTTTCCCGAATTGGTTTCATAGTTAGGTGTTAGGTGTCAGGTGCCAGGTGTTAGGGAATGATGTAGATGCCAAGTGGACAGATCAGCAACTTCCGAAACCTGACACCTAACACCTAACACCTAACACCTAACACCTGCTCTTTCAACTGCTCGTCTCCGCCCGCAGGGCCGCGATGGGTTCGAGGCGCGCGGCGCGGCTGGCGGGGTAGATTCCGAAGAACAGGCCGACCGACGAGGAGATCGCCAACGCCGCCGCGACGGCCGGGAATGTCAATTCCGCCGGCACCGGACTGAAGAACGCCACCAGGCGAATGAATCCCCCGGCGACGGCGATCCCCAGCAGTCCGCCCAGCGTCGCGAGGCAGGCCGACTCCATCAGAAACTGCTGCAGCACGTCGGAGCTCTGCGCGCCGACCGCCTTCCGCATTCCGATCTCCCAGGTGCGTTCCGTGACCGCCGCCAGCATGATGTTCATGATGACGATTCCCCCCACGATGATGAACACGATCGTGACCACCAGCGCAACCCGCGAAATAGTTCCGGTCAGGTCCTGCCACAATTCCAGAACCGCCGCCGGGCTGACCAGTCCGAAGTCGTCGGCCTCGGAGCGCTGCAGGCGATGCCGCGCGCGAAGAATGACTCGCGCTTCGTCCTGCGCGGCGGTCATGCGGTCCACCGAAGCCACCTGAATCTGGAACGAGAGGCTGCGGCGCTGCCCGAACAGCTTGCGCGCCGTGCTCAGCGGAATGTACAGGAAGTCGTCCTGCGAGTCCCCGAAGACCGACCCGACCCGTCCGGCCACGCCCACTACCTGAAACGCCTGGCCCTGCAAGCGAAGCTCCTTGCCGAGCGGGTCCACGTTCGGAAACAGTCTCGCGGCGATGTCCTCCCCGATGACCGAGACTTGCCGCCGATGGCGGTAATCGGACTCGGTAAGGTAGCGGCCGGAGGCGAGCGATTCCGACCGGATGTCAATCATGTTGGCGGTGACGCCGCGGACGTCGGCGCGCATGGTTTGGCTGGCGAAGCTCGCTTCGCCGCGCTCCGACAGAGTGGCCCCGACCAGCACCGGCTCCCGCATCCCTGCCCGCAGCGCTTCGTAGTCGGCGAGCGTCAGGTCGGGGCGCTTCTGCGCCTGCACCCACTGCCGCGCGTTGGTGAGGATTCCGAACCGGGAAACCACGAACACGTCGGAGCCGAGCCGCGACACGCGCTCGGAAATGTAGCGGTCCATGCCGCGCAGAATCGAGAGCACGGAAACCAGCGTGGCCACGGAAATCACGATGCCCACCACGGTCAGGAACGTGCGCAGTTTGTGCGCGCGCAAATTCTCCCAGGCCATGCGAACGGATTCATCGGTGCGCATCATAAAGGGATTTCCTGACAGTTTGTTGAAAAAATACCTAGGCGGTCATACTGCGCGCTAGCACCTGACACCTAACACCTAACACCTAACAC
>CAYWWM010000016.1:0-14049 GCA_964461735.1 uncultured Solibacteraceae bacterium
TTCAGTCATGGAGTGATCTCAGCGGCTTGCCCGCTTCTTGCCGGCAGCAGGCAGATCCAGACCCGCTCGCTGCAGTTGCTGTATTGAATCCCAGCCTTCCGGAGGATGAACCGCTCTGCTGAACCAAAGAGCCCCACGCGAGAGCCACCGTTCCCTCAACTCCTCGTGTGTCCGCCGCACATCGTAATACCCGAACTCGGTTCCACAACACGAGCAGATATTATGGTCCTCTGGTGGAAAGGGCATACGATCATATCCGCAGACTGGACATGTATAGGTCATGTTGCCCTCGACTTCTCGTACTCAAAATACTCCCAATTCGTCTGAAATCCGTGCTCTTTCGGATCTGGCTTATAGTACGTCTGATATATCCGTTTTTGTCCAGCACCCCATATTCGTCCGTTGCCAAGTCGAACCTTACCAGATCATTATTCCACGGTCTGCGGAACTCATGGGCTGTTTTCGACTTTGGGCCTCCCAGGAAGGCATCTGCCCGAGCCAGATATTCCTGCCGGTCGGAAATCCCAAGTCTGGCGCCGTGAATGCAGATTACTCTTGAAAGACTTTGTCAACGCCACAGTGGTTCCACAAGAGCTATCAGGATAGCACTAAACGCTGAGAGGGATGGAGTTCTACTGGATCGAGCGCGCGACCAGACGTTTGGCCGAGTCTGCCGCCGCTCTTTCCGCCTCAGGCGGATAGAGTACGCGGTACACCGCCGCATTCCGCAGCACCGCCTGAACGTATTCGCGGGTCTCGGTGATAGGAATGCTCTCGACGAACTCGGCAGGCTCGCCGAAATTATTGTCGCGAGTCCACTGGGCCACTCGGTTCGGGCCGGCGTTGTAACCCGCCAGGGCATACTCGACGGTGCCCTCGAACTGGTCGAGCACCTGCCGCAGATAGTGCGTCCCGTAAACCAGGTTGATTTCGGGAAGGTAGAGGGAAGCCAGATTGTAGGTCCGGGCGCGGCGGTCGGGAACGCGCCGGGACATGTATCGCGCGGTCGAAGGCAGCAGTTGCATCAGGCCACGGGCGTTCGAGCGCGAGCGAGCACGGGGATCGAACTCCGACTCCTGGCGGATCAGCCCGGCCACCAGATACGGGTCGAGCTTGGCGGCCTCGGCGTTCTTCCGCAGATCGTCCCACCACAGCCGGGGGAACAGGATTTCCCACAGCTCGCGCGGCAGTTCGGCCTGGCTCATGGCGAAATACCCGCTGATGTGGCGCTTGCCGTAGCGCATCGCCACGTGGTGCCGTCCGCGCTCCTTTTCCAGGCGCGCCAGCGCCTCCCCCATCCAGAACGGTTGGGAGGTGCTGCGCGCGGCGTCGGATAATTCCGCGATGGCCCAATCGAGCAGCCAGGCCGATTCAAGCATCTTGACGCGGCTCAGCACGGCCGAGTCGGCGCTGGAAGGCCCCCCTGCGGGGACTGTCCCATTCCCGGGCCGGGCGACCTGTGCGAAGGCGCTTTGCGGCGACGCGGGGATGCGCACGATTTCCGGCGGGAATTCTAAGAGACGCTTCCGGGCCAGCAAACCGTAATAGTAGTTCGGGAACGTCTCGGTCAGCTTTCGGTAATAGGCGACCGCAGCAAGCGGCGCTTCCTGCTCGGCCATCCGGCCCAGCCAGTAGAAGGACGCGGTGACCTGCGCGCTGGTCGGGTAGTTCTGAATGTGTTGCTCGAAGAGCGCCTTCGCTTCCGCGAGCCGGCGGCCGCGGTAGGCTTGCCACGTGACGTACCAGTGCGCCACCGGCGCGCGCTCCCCCTTCGGAAACGACTCGAAAACCTTCCGGTAATACTCCATCGAGCGCTCGGCCTCTCCCTCGGTCCGAAAATAATTTCCCGCCAGGAAGAGCGCCTCTTCATGCCATCTGGACTGCGGATGCTTCTCCCCGAGCGCCTGGACCTGCTCTGCGAGGCTGGCCTCGCGGCCGATGCGGCGGTAGGCGGCGGCGAGCGTATAGAGCCGCTCGGCGTCCAGTTCCGGATCGGAAACTTTCAGCTTGGGCAGCGTTTCGAGCGACGGCCAGGTTGCTCCGGCGTTGTACTGGCTGACGCCGAGGCGAACCGCCCAGCGCTCCTTCTTCTCTCCCCGCGACGCCAGCAGGGCGGCGTATTCGCTGCGGGCATCGGCCCATTGGCGCGCCTCGAACAAGAGATCGGCTCGTGCCTCCCGCAGCTCCCGCGAGGCGTCCGGGAAATCGCCCTTCAGCCGCGCGCTGGCCACATTGAGCCGCGCTGCGGCCCCTGCCGCCCTCGAAGATCGAGGGAAACGGTAATAGATGTTCCGGTAACGGGGGATCGCTTCCAGGAGTTTATCGTCTTCCCAATCGGCTTCCGCCAGCAGCCACTCGGCCTCCGGTTCCGGTAGGACGGTAGAGGAAGCCTCGAGAAAGGATCGAACCGCCGTGGTTCGGCCCAGCGCGAGCAGGCTTTCCGCTTGCCGCAGCACCGCTCCGGCAACCATCGGGCTGGTGGGATAACGCCGCGCAAATCCCTCCAGAACCTTCGTCACCGCCTCGTGGTCCCGAACCGCCAGGGCGCTCAAGGCCAGGTAATATTCGGCATAATCGGCGAGGGGATTCTCCGGGCTGCGAGCGGCCTGGAACTGCTCGCGAGCTTGCGAGTACTGTTTTTCCTGGTAGGCAGAGTAGCCGAGCGCGAGGCGGGCGAGCGCCCCGTGCGCGTTGTCCCCGTTTTGGCGGGCAAACTCCTGGAGCGCGCGGCGCTCCGCGGCAGTGGGCTTTTCGAGCAGCGCCCTGCTCCTGGCGCGCAGTTCCTCTTGCGGCGTGGGATTCGCCGCGACCCCGGCTGCTCCAAAGGACAGCCAGATCATCCATGTAATCGCCAGCCGCTTGCTCACCGCCGGACCTCGTGCACTTGAATTATCAGCTTGGATGCCGGAGCGTCGCCGACCGTTTCCCTCGCCGAGCATCTACTCGGAGCTACTCCCGGGGCTATCCGGTGACCTCTCCCGGATAGTCATGTCCCAAGGCCTCCGGATCGTTTTCCGCCAGCTTGGTCACCAGCTCGAAGTGGAGGTAATCGTAGGAGCGGGCAGCTGTCTGGCCATAACGCTTCTGATAGGTCTCCCGATTCTTGTCAATCTCTTCTTTGAGCAGGCGGTATAACGTTCCGTTCCGGCGACCTTCGGCGATCTTGTCCTGGTTCTGCGGATAGGCCAGCAAATCCTGCACGGCCACGCGGGCGGAACGGTAGGCTTTCTTGTGGCTGTCCCGGTCTCCTTCCGGAAGGGAGTCCAGATCGGGCGGAGGCGCGATGGCCGGAGCGGCCGCAACCGCCGCGGGGGGCGGCGGAGGGGGAGGAGGCGGAGCCGCCCGCGCAGGAGCGGGAGCTTCCGCAGGGGCGGCAGCCTCTGCGGGTCCCACGACTGGATGCGCGGCGCTGGCCGCGGCCCTGCCTGCGGCCGTCTCCAGACTCAGTCCGGTGACTCGAGCCAAAATCTCCAGCGCCGCCGACTCGACCGATCCCGCGACCGCGCCCGAATCGGCGTAGAGCACCGCGACGGCTCGGCCTTGTACGACGACCGGAAACACGAATAACGCGTCGTCGGCCGCGCCGGCCATCGCGGAAACCATCGCCTCCGGCAAGGCTTCCGCATTCCGCACGGTCGAGACGCCGAGCAGGTTCTCGGCAGCTTCTCGAAAGGCACCGGGGCGGCTGGCCGGAGCGGAGAGCGATTTCAGGTCCGAAACTGTTTCCGCCGAAAACCCTTCCCCGCGCCAGAACGTAAAGCCGTCCCCGCGCCGGACGAACAAAGCGCAGCGGCCCGCAAAACCGGAAGCGCTCTGCAAGACCGCCGCCATGATCTCCGACTGCCCGGTCGGTTGCAATACGCGGGAAACGGCGCGGTTCACCAGGGGAAGCGAAGAGGGCGCGGAAGTGGACGCGGGAGCGGCTGGCGGAGGAGAACTGACCACCACGTTCCCGCCGGAAATTCCTGCCTGCGCGATCGCCTCCCGAACGGCTCGTCGGACCATCTCTTCCAGTAGTCGTTCCAAAGCTCCTGCAGTGTTTTCTGCCATCAGCCAGCCCTTGTTGAGATTGCGGTAGCGGCGAATCCGCCGGGGCTTCGGGTCCCCTGCCGCAGCACGGGACGGCTGCCCTCTTGGAAATTAACCCTTCGGCGCAACGGTGTCAAACGGTTTCTGCGGGGACCAGGTTCCGCTATAATAAGAAGTGCCAAAGGGCGTACTGTCTCCGAGCAGGGGGCGAAACGGTTTCGACGGGGAGGAACAGGGCTAGAAGGCATGCCGGGGGCCATGCACCCGCAATCGCGTGGACCAAAAACTAACTGCCAATAGTGAATTGGCTCTCGCTGCTTAATTAAAAGCGGCGCGCCGCCTCACCCTCGCCTGTAGGGGTGAACGCGACGTCATGAATGCGGGCTGGCCGTTCCCTTTCGGTCCGTGAGGGCGCGGCGAGACTTCCGGGCTAGTTGTCGGCGGCTCTTGTCGGTTCGATGCCGCCGGCGGCGAAAGCAAACGAACTGACTACGCATGTAGGCTTTTGGTCAGGGACCTTTTCGGACGGGGGTTCGACTCCCCCCGCCTCCACCAAATGTATTGGCTCTTTGCGTCAACAAGGTCGATCATCGACAACATCACTCTTAGGAAACGCGGTGAAAAAGTTTTCTGGAACCCTCGAAGAACTAAAAAGCTTTGTTAACGAAATCGGATCACGCGGCGTTTGGAATGAACCTGAACGTGGCCACCAGTTTCGATCTCAAGATGGGGCAATTCTCAATTGGTTCCCTTCGACGGGAACCATTCTATACCAAGGACCGAAGGCTGCCCGTGAAGCACTCGAAGGGGCTCTCGCAGAGCACCTGCTCCCCCGTGCTGGTAAGGGAGCGGCGGCCGTAGCCGCAAAGGATGAACACCCAAAGGTATTTGTAGTGCATGGCCACGATGACACAGCCCGCGAACAGCTAGAACTCATCCTGCACCGTCTCGGTTTGGATCCTTTTGTTCTCGCTAACACGGGGGGCGGTGGCATGACAAGCATCGAGGCCCTTGAAGGTGAGATCGTCGAGCAAAGCACGAGATGCAAATTTGGCATAGTGCTCCTTACACCCGACGACATGGGTTACTCGAATCGAGATGGCGAGATCGCCAGGAAGCCACGGGCTCGGCAAGATGTGGTTCTCGAGATGGGAATGCTCCTGGCTACGGTGGGCAGATCGAATGTGGCAATTTTGCAGAAGGGATTCGTAGAGCTACCCTCGGACGCACATGGCATTATTTACATTCCTTTTAACAATCACGTTAAGGAAACGGTTCCCAAACTCGCCGACAGACTACGGGCTGCTGGCTTTGATATCACTGCCACTGCAATTACCAAAGCCTCCTCTTGACCCATGCACCAAACCTACGAGTGGGACACGTAAAAAGCGCTAAAGCTGAGCTTGCCAAGGGGCGCACAAGGTATAATCAAGGTTATGGCTAAGGAAGTTATCCATATGTCGGACGCGGAAGCGGCCAAGGATTTCGCTTCCCTGCTTGACCGCGTGCGCACGGGGGCTGAAGTGGTCATCGAACACAACGCCCGCCCGGTGGCCGTGGTGCGGCCGGCGGAGAGTCCCCGTGGCCGCCTGCTTTCAGAGTCCATTGCGCTGGCAGAAGCTCATGGCTCTACCGTTACTCTCGATGGAGATTTCGCTCGCGACCTGGAAGAGATCGTTAACAGCCATCGCGAACCACTCAATCCACCCGCATGGGATTGATTCTCGACTCCAGTGTGGTCATCGCCGCTGAACGCCGTGGCGAAAATGTCACACAACTCCTCCAACAAATCTTTATCTCGACCGGGGACCAGGAAGTTGCACTTTCCTCTGTCGGGCTGACAGAACTCGTGCACGGCATTTACCGCGCCAAAACTCGAGAGGCCCAGGCGTTCCGTGAGACCTTCACCCGGGACCTAATACAGGATGTAGAGGTGATCCCTTACACAAAAGACATGGCACTGCTGGCGGGCAAGCTTGACGGTGAGCAACAAAGGCGCGGAGTAGTCATCCCGTTTGCCGATTTGCTGATCGGGGCCACCGCGCTGCATCTGGGCTACGGCGTGGTCACGGTCAATGTCCGGCATTTCCGGTTGATTCCCGGCCTCTTGGTCGTGCAACTCTGAAGGAGCTAACCGGCGTCTCCCCCCCCAAACGATCCCCGGCGACGCTCACTCTTCCCCGACTGCCTCGGCCAGTTTGCGCGCCAGCTCGCGCCGGACCTTGCCCGCGCTGGCCGCCAAAGTGGTTTCGTGTTCCGCTAACCGCGCCTTCAACTGCTCCTGCGCCGAACTCGTCAGAGCTTGGATTCGTTGCTCCCAAGCCGTCTGGCTGCGGGTGGTTACGTCCTGGGCTGCTGCTTCCACCTGCCGCACGGCGGCCTCGACGCATTGGCGCAGATAGTCCTCGATCTGCCGGGTAATGAATTCCCGCAGATTCTTCTTGATCTCCGCGGCTTGTTCGTTCAGGTGCTGGGTGGCTTCCTCCAGGCTTTGCTCGATTTGGCTGCGCACCTGCTCCGGCAGCATCTGCGCGCGTGGATCCGCAGTTTCATTCTCCTCCTCCGCGGGCGCGGCCGGAGGGCCTGGCCGGAGCTTCGTGGAAGCCAGGAGCTCCTGCGCCAGCGCCAGAGACGAATCCGTCGCCTTCGCAGGTTTGCCGGCTTGCGGCTCCGTTCCTGCCTGCCTGGGAACGGTGCCCGTTCCATCCGGCAGCGGTACTCCCCAGAGATCGGTCGTGTCATCAATCGCGATACCGAGTTCCTGCAGATTCCCCGTTTTCCTTCCCACACGGGCAACCGTTGCCCACGACGTCCGTTTGCGATGCGGCACTGCCATTTGCAGCCGGGCGCCGTTATTCACGGGGTGCTCGGTCAGTGTTTTTGCGCCCGTTCGGCTAATGTCCAACGTGCGGGTTTTCTCGATGAACGTTTTCCCCAGCGCGTCCGGACACTTGAGCACAACTTCAATGGGCGTAGCTACGCGCGATGCGACACGCTTCTCGGGGGCTGGCTTTGATTTGGATGGCTCACTCATGGGCAATCGCCTCCTTTCGCGGCGCTCTGTTGCATATCGGGGGAAGATCGCCTGCGGTTTCGCACCGACACAGTATACCCAGAAGAGGCGATCCTTGCACTGCCGTTTCCAATCGGCGCCTGCCCAGCGGCCTGCGCCGTCCAGGTTGTCTGTTGACTACTCATCCGACTACAATACAATCGGTTTCAGCGAGGAGGGGGGGAATAGGTTCTGGCAGGCGCAAGATGCGAGGGCTGGACGCAGAGCGTGCCTGCACGGTCCTGTCGGCATTCGAAAATCTCATTCCTGGGGGGAGGGAGCCATGCGGAAGAGCGTGAGACGGAGTCATAACAGTGGGTCTCTGGGTCGTCTGATGGTGCTGGGGGCCGTGGTCGGCCTGGCGGGGCTCGCCCAAGCCCAGAACCGGTTCCAGCTCCAAGAGGCAACCATCGGCAGCATCCACAATGCAATTCAGGAAGGCCAGATCACCTGTCAGGGCTTGGTGCAATCCTACATCAACCGCGCCAAGGACTATAACGGCGTGTGCACGCAACTGGTCACCAAGGACGGGGCGTCCATTCCGCGCGCTACCGGCGCCGTTCGTGCCGGGTCGCCCATTATGTTTCCGACGGAAACCGTCCCGGCATCCCGTGTGCTCCCGAACCTGGACCAGTATGCGGGGCTGCCGATTGAATACGGGCGAATGGAGCCCACCATATCCGATCCGAGCGTGCAGCAACAGTTTGGCATGCGGGTCGGCGTCCCGAATGCGGGGCAGTTGAACGCGCTCGAGACCCTGAACCTGCGCGGCGAGCGATCGGTGAGTTGCAAAGCTACTTGCGATGCGCATCCGTCCAGCGGCGCGCTTCCCTCCTTCTGCCCTGCGGCGTGCGACGCGTTTCGCCGGCAGCCCGACGCGCTCGAACGGGCCAGAGAACTGGATCAGCAGTACGGCAGAAACCCCGACCTCGAAAACCTGCCCATGTATTGCATTCCGTTCTCCCACAAGAATTGGTATGACGCCAAGGACATGCGCTCCACCGGCGGGAACGACGTCAACTACGCCATGGACGCGCCGAAGGAGGACTCGCCCGACATTGCGAATCTGCGGGCAAAGGGAGCCATCATCTACGCCACTGCCACGGCGGCCTCGACGGGCCTCGAGTTTAGCGAGCCGGCCAAGCCGAAATCTTATTTCCCGGACGGCAATCTCCAGTACGCCGTCTGGGGCGGCCAGCCCTGCAATCCGTACGATACCGAGCGCGTGCCCCGAGGGACGAGCGGGGGGTCCGGAGTTTCCGTGGCAGCGAATCTGGTAGTCTGCTCCATTTGCGAGCAAGGCTCAGCGTCCTGCAAAGGGCCTGCCTCCCGCAACAACGTTGTGAACCTCCTCACCACCCGAGGACTCATGATGCACGGCGGCATGAACAGCCAGCGGCTGGGCGACCGCGCCGGCATCCATTGCCGCACCGTCGAGGACGCCGCGCGCGTGCTCGACGCCGTGAAAGGATTCGAGTCCAAGGACATGTTCACGGCCATTCCGAAAGCCTTGACGCCAAAGGAGCCGTTCGCCAGTTTCGTGATGGGCGCGAAGGACGTCAACAACAAGCCCTTGGCGGGAATGCGAATCGGCGTGGTCCGGGAATTCATGGTGAAGCATACCAAGAACGACGCCGCCATCAGCGATCAGATTGACAAGGAAATCAAGACCATCCTTCGAGACAAGCTGGGAGCGGAGATCGTCGAATCCGTGGATCCGCTCTACGCCGACGACCCGGCCGTTCCCAATATGAAGTACACGTTCCGCGACGGCTTCGCGGAAATCCTGGCGCACAACGTGCCGGAGTATTTCTGGCAGACGACCCCCTCGGGCCAACTGGAATTCGCTGTCCCCGGCTTTGACGTGAGGACCATGGATTACGCGATTGCCCTGGCGCTCGGTCAGGCGCCTTTATCGGAGCGGCTGAATCTCCGGCGCATCAGCAGCCGCCTGGACAACTTCAAGAGTCCGTTTACCGTGAACAAATATCTCCAGGAAAGGGGCGATGCGCGCATCAAGGATTGGGCGAGTTGGGTGGCTAACGCCAAATGGGAGAACGACGAGCATCGGGCCATGGCCGAAAACGCAGTGGGCGTCCAAGACCTTCGAACCAGGCCCGGCACGATGAGCTACGTGCAAATGCAAACGGTACTGCGGCTGGTGGTTCTGAAGGTGATGCACGAGAACGGCATAGACCTGTTTGTGAATCCGGAGAATACGCTGCCGCCGTACAAACTCGGCGGGCCGGGCGAGCCGGCCGTCAACAATCGGGGTTCGGCAAGCTGCTGCCAGGTCTTCACGGCTCTGTTGGGGGGGCCGGAGATTGACGTTCCCGCCGGATACAACCGCATTGTCTATGAGCCGCAGTATGTCCTGAGTCAGGACAAGAAGCAGTATCGCACGGTGACGGGGACGGTCCAATCCTTGCTGCCGCATCCCATGCCGATCAGCATGATGTTCTGGAGTGGTCCCGGTTCCGATTCCGACGTAATCAGGGCAGCCTCGGCCTACGAGGCGGCGACGCATCACCGGGTTCCTCCGCCTGCCTTCGGACCGCTGCCGAATGAGCGATAGTGCCTGTGCCTCGAATTGTTGACTAGTCATATGACTAGACACTATACTGGATAGTGCGAGGGGGTGCGGAATGAGCTCCTGGCAGGTGCAAGACGCGAAGGCGCGGTTCAGCGAGTTTCTCAATGCCACGATCCGGAAGGGTCCGCAAGTTGTGACGCGGCGGGGTGTGGAGGCCGCCGTTCTCGTGCCGATTGGGGAATGGAATCGCTTGCAACACGCGGCGCGCCCGAGTCTGAAGGCGTTGCTGCTGGGTCCCGGCCCGACCTTCGAGAATCTCGTCCCAGAGCGTCGCCGGATCAAGCGCCGCCCGCCTGTGATCTTCCGATGAGTGCGTATTTGCTCGACACCAATGTGATTTCCGAGCTTCGCAAGCCGAAGCCCCACGGCGGCGTGGTTCGGTGGGTCGGGTCGCTACGGGACGATCAGATATTTATTTCAGTGGTTACGCTGGGAGAGTTGCAGCGCGGCGTTGAACGGACCCGCCGCCAGGATGCCGTCAAGGCACGCGAGATCGAACAGTGGGTGAACCACTTGGAAGAGTCCGTGAACGTGCTTGCGATGGACGCGCAGTGTTTCCGGGAGTGGGCGCGTCTGATGGAGAAGAAATCCATTCATCTTCTTGAGGATGCCATGATCGCAGCAACCGCTCGCGTGCGAGGATTGCAGGTGGCTACGCCCAACGAAAGGGATTTTGCCCCATTCGATGTGACCACCTTCAACCCATTTCACGTCACTTCATGAATGCGCCCGAACCATCCTCCGTCCTTTCGTGGTTCCTCACAGCCGGTTCAATCCTTCGGTCAACTCGATATAGACTCCCCAGGGGTCGGTCAGATACGCGGTGGCGATGCCCGTCGGGAGCTTGGTATAGGGCCGGTCGAGCTTCACGCCCATCGCCTCGAGCTGCTTGCAGAACGCCTCCAGGTTCTGAATCTCGAATCCGATGTGGTCGAGCCTTCGCCCCTTGATTCCCGGGAGCCGCCCAGGCTCTCCGGAAATGTTCAGGTTGACGCCCGGCAGGTCGGCGGCCGGATAGGCAATCTCCTCGGTCCGGTGGCGCTTCCCCGGCACGGCGCCAAATATCTTCACGTACCACGCCTTGATCGCCGCAACGTCGGCCTCAGGAACGAAAAAGTGGATGTGATGCAGCGTGATCGGAACCGTCATCTTGGAGGGGGCCACATAAGGCGCCCCGTCGGGAGAGAATTTCACGTTGATGGACATGTCTTCCAGAAACTCGATGCGCTCGTTTTCCGGGCCGTAGACGCTGCCCACCCTGCCGGTTCCGCTGGCGGCCAGCTCGGTCTTGTAGCCTAGCCCCTTCAGACGTTCGAGCATCTGCACGGTGTTCGGCACGCGGAACCCGACGTGGTTGACCACCGACCCTTCCGTGCCGGCGGCCGTGGCCGCGGGGTCTTGCGCCTGGGTCAGCAGGACCATCACGCTGTGGAACTTCAGGACCTCCCGCGTGCCGCCGAGCATGACCGGCTGCGCTCCCAGGGCGATCCAGAACTTGCGGTTCGCTTCCATATCCCTTACGTTGTAATGCAGATGGCCCATCGCAGCGCCCGCCGCGTTCGGTGGCAACAGTTGCGCGCGCAAAACGCCGGCAGACCCCAGCACGGCTAGGAACACAGCTACCATCAGTTTTTTCATTTGCTCTCTCCTCCCTGACCAGGTCCCAAATCCTTCCGCTTTGGAAGGCTAGGATGCCATCCCTCTGCGGGAAGGGCAAGCACTTTTCCAGGGGAAATCGCAGGATGGAGTCAGAAGCCAGGAGTCAGGAGTCAGAATGAAGACGAAACATATGTCATCCCGAGCGAAGCGAGGGACCTGCACTTCTTCCACCTCCACCTACTTCCTCGCTCGCCTTTTTGGTCACGCCTTGGCTTGGTTTTCATTCCTGACTCCTGTCTCCTGACTTCTGCCTTTCGTTTCGCGCCATGGGACGCGGCTGCAGCATCCCTCTATTTCCGTAAAATCCCCTTGACGACTTCGCAGTTTGCGAATTTAATGGAGTCGAGGACCCGGTTGCACGTCATCAGCCGCAAAAAGCTGCTCGAAGCGGAAAGGAGCCATCCGGCCCTCGGCAAGCCTCTCGACGTCTGGTATCGGTTGACCAAGAAGGCGGAGTGGACGAGCCTGATGGAAGTGCGTCGTGTGTTTCCCACGGCGGACGCGGTCGGTAAGTTCACGGTGTTCAATATCAAAGGCAACGCGTATCGGTTGATCACGGAGATCAACTTCCAGACGGGGAGAATATTTCTTCGCCATGTGTTGACTCATGCGGAGTACAACAGGGGAGGGTGGAAGCCATGAGCGCTCTTGCCGTCAGCCCGGAGTATCGTTCGCTGATCACGCGAGTTCCTCCGAAGGTCATCCGGACCGAGAAAGAGAATGAAGCGTACACCGAGATTCTGTACGATCTTGATCGTCGCAGCAGAACGCTGACCCCGGCCGAAAAGGAGCTGGCGGAACTGTTGACGTTGCTGATTGAAGATTTCGAAGAGAAGCGGTATCCGCTGCCGCACGCAAATCCTCTGGACGCCGTGCGCTTCCTCATGGACCAGCACGGTCTCAAGCAGAAGGACTTGGCGGACGTGTTCGGAACGCCCAGCGTGGTGTCGGAGGTTCTGAGCGGCAAACGGGAGTTGAGCAAGGATCACATCAAACGTCTGAGCGCCCGCTTCCATGTCTCTCCCGAGCTGTTCTTTTGACACTGCCTTGCCTCTTAGGTTTAGGATTCTGATTGTCCTGAGCGGGGTGAGTCCGCGTTGTTTTCAACCCGCCGGGCGACCCAGAAAGGGAACATGCGTATGGAGCAGGCGTTGCAGCGCCGGCTGGAGATCGGTTTCGCCCTGCTGATCCTGGCCGTGTTGCTGGTGTTTTTCGTCACGGGACTGTCCTACCCGGCGCGTCCGCGCGAGCTACCGCTGCTGGTTGCCGGCATCGGGATCGTACTTGTGTTGAAACAACTTGCTGCTGTGCTCCGCAGGCCCGCCGCGCGAGGTCAGAGCGTGGGGGAAAACTGGAACTGGAAAGCCGTATTCCTCGCCTTCGGCAGCATGGCGGCATACCTGGCGGCGACATTGGTGTTTGGGATGGTGCTCTCGTCGGCCATTGTCGTCTACGGCAGCGGCCTGGCTTTTGGCGCTCAGAGCAAGACGAAGCTGGCCCTGATTACCGGGCTGACGGTGGCGGCGATTTATCTGCTCTTTGTCGTAATCCTGCGCGTGCCGCTGTATTCGGGCCTTCTTCCGAGACTGTTGGGCGGTTTATCTTTTTGACGGGGAGGCTGCGCGGAGATGGAGCTGGTTTGGCAAGGCTTGTTAGCCGCGCTCGCCCCGCAATCCATTCTCGTCATCCTGGTGGGGGTGTTTGTCGGGATTATCATCGGCATCATTCCCGGCATCGGGGCCGGGGTAGGGCTGGCGTTGCTGCTTCCGCTCATCTTCAATTTTCCGCCGCTGGTGGGCCTGATGCTGCTGATTGCGCTCTGGGCGGCAGACGGCTATGGTGCTTCGATCACATCCATCCTGATGAAGGTGCCTGGGGGTGCGGGCGCCGTGGCGACCTGCTTTGACGGCTACCCCATGGCTCGCCAGGGCAAAGCCAGCGAGGCGATTGGGCTGTCCATGGGCGCCTCGATGGTAGGCGGGATCGTAGGGGCCGTGGTGCTGATGCTGGTGGCGCCTCCGCTGGCTCGGCTGGCGGTCGAGATCGGCCCCGCGGAGTACACCGTTTTGGCGATCCTCGGCATGACACTCATCGGAGGCATGAGCGTCCAGGAGCCGGTCAAGGGCCTGATCTCGGCGGTCATCGGACTCATGACCAGCTTCATCGGCTACGACCTGGCCACCGGCTTCGTCCGCTACAATTTCGGCTCCCAATATCTGTTCGACGGAGTCAAGCTGACCCTGGCGCTGATCGGCATCTTTGCGATCGCGTCTCTGGTGGAGGCCGGACAACAGGGCGGGACCGTGGTGGAGGTGGGCCACGGAATGGACCGGATGACCGGCTCGGTGGTGAAAGGTTTGAAAGACGCGCTGTTCCGCTGGCCGCTTTCTACCTTGCGAGGATCGCTCACCGGGACGATCACGGGAGTCGTGCCCGGCATCGGCATCACGCTGTCGAGCCTGGTAGCCTATGACATCGAGAAGCGGCTCTCGAAACACCCGGAACGATTCGGCGAGGGCGCTCCCGAAGGCGTGATCGGCCCGGAAGCCGCCAACAACTCCACGCAGCCGGCCTCGCTGATCCCCACGCTGACCTTGGGAATCCCGGCCGGCAGCACCTCGGCCATCTTTCTGGGGGCGCTCATCATGTACGGCATCAGCCCCGGGATGAGCTTGTTCCAGGACCGCGGCGTGATGGTCTGGGCGCTGATGTGGGG
>CAYWWM010000017.1:0-13931 GCA_964461735.1 uncultured Solibacteraceae bacterium
GCAGCGTCAGATGTGTATAAGAGACAGCAAGACGCACTTCGCGGTTGCCCGGACGCAGACGAACTTCCACGCGGTCCGCCAGCGAAATGCTCTGATAAACGGTGCGCAACTCGTGGTAGCCGTCCTGCCGGCGGCCCAGCACGGTGAGTCCGAGATTGATTTTTGCGTAGGCTTGGAGCGTGATCCGCTTCATGGTAACCGAGACGCAAGAAGCCCTGCAGGGGCGCTATCGTGTGGCCCACGGCGCTCTGTAGGAACAGGAGAAATGTCTAGAAGTTATTGCATAACCTCACTGGAAGAAGTTGTAAGGGCACGGTTTTCAACCGTGCCGAAGCGGTGCATCGAAGAGTTCGGCTTCAGCCGCTGAGGGCCACAAGACGGACCTCAGGGGCTAAAGCCCGGATTCTCCCGACTTGCTGTCGGCACGCCTGAAGGCGTGCCCTTACGGTGCATCCAGCAGGTTATTCAACAGCTTCAAGAATCCGATAGAGGGAACCAGCGCGACGGGAAGGAACCACCCGGGGCGGCTGGCGCGAGGTTGCTGTGTCAGCGGCCGTCCGTCTCCCGGAGTTTTTGCTCGATCTTGGCGATCTCATCCGGCTCGATTTCGCTTGCCGGCAGGAGCCTCCACTGCTTCAGGGCTTCTTGCCACTGCTGTCGCGCTTCCCGCACCCGGCCGGTTTTGTGGTAAAGGTCTCCGAGGTGATCCAGAATGGCCGAGTCGGTGGGAACGCGTTCGACGGATTTCTTCAGATACTCTTCGGCCAGGTCCAGCCGGTTGAGCTTGAAATAGGCCCAGCCGAGGCTGTCGAGGTACGCTCCGTTGTTCGGCTCCATCTCGAGGGCTTTCTGAATCAGCTCGACCGCTTCCTCCAGCCGGATGCCGCGGTCCGCGAACATGTAGCCCAGGTAGTTCATGGTGTTGGCGCTTTGCGGGTTGAGCTCGAGCGCGCGCCGAAAGGCCTGCTCGGCTTTCGCCACGTCATCCTGCCTCTCCCAGGCCGAGCCGTAGAGGAAATGGATATAGGACCTCTGGAGATCGGGTTGCTCAAAACCGTCCGCTTTGGCAAGCGCTTCCAAAGCGCGCGGAAAATCATTTCCCCGCAGCGCCACTTGCGCCACACCCATCCAGATTTCGCGGTCCTCGTCCGTGTTGGCGAGCAGCGGCGTCAGCAAACTCACGCCTCCCGCCACGTCCCCCGACGACGCCAGCAGCGATGCCCGCGTCAGCAGCAGCTCGCGGCTTTCCGGGAACTGCCGCACGGCGCGCGCGGACTCCGCCAGCGCTTTGTCGTAGTCGCGCATTTCCTGGTAGATTTCGATCAGCCGCGCCTCGCCGCGCACGGCTCCGTCTCCGCCCAGATCCACCATTTCCTGATACGCTTCTTCGGCCTCGGGGAGATTCGTCTGATCGCTCTGCAGCGTTCCGAGCTTCTCGAGGAAGATACTGCGGTTCGATTTTTCCTGCGGAGAGTACGCCGACAGGTCATTTTTCGCCGTCCGATCCAGCATTCTCTGGACCAGAGTAGTGGCTTCCGTAAGTTTCCCTTCTGCCTCGGCGAGCAGGACCTGGTTGTACTGCAATTCCTGGTTGTCGGGCGCCAGGTCAATGGCCCGGCTCAGGGCTTCGCGCGCCGGCCCGAAGTTGCGCTGGAAGCGGTGAATCTGGCTCAGCCGCAGGTGCGTCTCCGGATCGCGCGGATTGACGGCCGCCAGCGCCTGGTACTGTTCCAGCGCCTTGTCATACTGCTGGCTGTAGAGCAGGCTCTGCCCATAGGCCTTGCGCATGGCCGGGTTGTCCGGATCGCGCTCGACCACCCGCGCATACGTGTCCGCCGCCGCCTCATAATTGTGGAGCTGGTCGTAGGCCTGGCCCAGCGCAGCGAGCACATGCGGCTCGGCGTTTTCTCCAGCCACCTTCTTGAGCAGCTCGACGGCCGCGCTGTACTGTCCCAGGTCCACGTAGAGCAGCGCCAGTTGCGTGGTGGCGTCGGAAGAGTCCGGGGCGAGAGCCACGGCTCGTTTCAGGATTTCTTCCGCCTTGGCATTCTCACTGTTCGCGCGGTAGAGCTGCGCCAGGATCAGGAAGGATTGCACGTCCTGCGGGTACTGCGCGATCAGCCGCTCGAACTGCTGGATGGCCCGCTGCGCGAGACCTTCGGGAACCTGCCCCCGGCGATCTCCTCCGAGCAGCCGCAAATAGAGCCTCCCCAGCAGGCGGCGCGCGGTGGCATCGTTCGGACTGCGATTGATCGCGGCTTCCGCCTCGTCCACGGCGTTCCGCCACCGCCCCGTCATCGCGTACAAGTCCGCGAGCTCCAGGCTCAGGTAGGAGGAATTGGGATCGAACCGCAGCGCCAAGTTGAACTCGTCAATCGCCTTGGAGAGCAGGTCGGGGCGATTGAACAGCGTTCCCCGTTCCTGATAGAGGTGACCCAGCGTGAAGTGATAGTAGGCCTGCGCCTTGTCGGGGCTGCCCGTCTCGCCCTGGCCTCTGGGCGCGGTCTGCTGCGCGGCGGACACTCGAGGCGCAGCCAGCGCCAGCATCAGAACCATCCCCGTCGCCACGACCTTCGCTCGTCCTAGATCATTCATCGGCAACCTCATCCCGCGAACGCCTGCCGTTTGCAATCTTTTTCGCCGCGTCGCCATTGCAATTATCCACAGTATATCGCAATCCGGGCGAATGTTTGAGAACTATTCGTCACGCACCGGAAGAAAGGGCGTTTCGCTTCGGGCATGTCAGGAATCGCTCTCCTGCCATCTAGTGCCAGAAATGCCGCACGCCCGTGAACACCATGGCAAGCCCCAAGCGGTCGGCCGCCGCGATGACTTCCGGGTCCCGGATGGACCCGCCCGGCTGGATCACGGCTACGACGCCTGCTTTGGCCGCTTCCTCGACCCCGTCCGGAAACGGGAAGAACGCGTCCGACGCCAGCACCGTTCCTGCGAGAGGCAGGTTGGCCTTGCTCGCGCCGATGCGCACCGAGTCCACGCGGCTCATCTGCCCCGCCCCGACGCCCACCACCTGCCCGTCTCGCGCGTAGACGATCGCATTCGACTTCACGTGCTTCGCCACCGTCCAGGCAAACAGCAACTCCCGAATCTGTTCCGGGGTCGGATGGCGCTCCGTCACGGTCTTCAAATCTTCCGGCCGCAAGACGTGCCGGTCCTGCTCCTGCACCAGCAGTCCCCCGCTCACCTGCTCGAAACGCAGCTCGTGCTGCATAGGGATCGAGCTGTCTACCTCCACGAGGCGGAGATTTTTCTTGCCCGCCAGCCGCTCCAACGCTTCCCGGCTGTACCCCGGCGCCACGATTGCCTCCACGAAATTCTTCGCCACCTCCTCGACCGTCTCTGCGTCGAGC
Source organism: uncultured Solibacteraceae bacterium (assembly GCA_964461735.1). Taxonomy (GTDB): domain Bacteria; phylum Acidobacteriota; class Terriglobia; order 2-12-FULL-54-10; family 2-12-FULL-54-10; genus CAYWWM01. The sequence goes on from CAYWWM010000017.1 coordinate 3,369, forward strand.
GGCCGGTTGAATCCGAGCACCGAACCGTAGGCCGACACCGGATCGGTCTCGAACGCCTTACGGTAGCTCGCCGCCAGCGTGGACTGCTCGGCGCATCCGCAGGGGTTCGTGTGCTTGATGATCGCTGTTGCTGGCTCTGCGAACTCCTGCGCCAGCGCCCAAGCCGCTTCGAGGTCCACCAGGTTGTTGAACGACAGCTCCTTTCCCTGGAGCTGCCGCGCTCGCGCCAGGCCGCCGCGTTCGTTTCCGGCCGCGGCATAGAGAGCAGCCTTCTGATGCGGGTTTTCGCCGTACCGCAGATCGCAGAGCTTTTCAAACCCCAGCGTCAGCCGCGCCGGGAACAGCTCCTGTTCGCCTCCCCGCTGTCCGGTGTGATTGAGCGCGGCGAGGGTTCGCGAGATGGCCGCGTCGTAACGGGCCGTGTACGCAAACGCCTTTTGCGCCAGGCTCCAAAGCGTTTGGCGGGAAAGCTGCCCGCGGAGCCGCCGCATCTCCGCCAGAACCGCCGGATAGTCCTCCGGCGACGTCACCACCGCCACGTCGGCGTGGTTCTTGGCCGCCGCCCGGATCATCGTCGGACCGCCGATGTCAATGTTTTCGATCAAGTCCTGGAAGGCGGCCTGCGGCTGCGCCGCGACTTCCTCGAAGGGGTAGAGGTTCACGACGACCATGTCAATCAGCCCGATCGCGCGCTGCTCCAGCGTGCGGCGGTGTGCGGGGTCGTCTCGCCGCGCCAGGATGCCGGCGTGAAGATTCGGGTGCAGCGTCTTGACGCGCCCGTCGAGCATCTCCGGCATCCCCGTCACTTCGGAAACGTCCTTCACCGCAACGCCCGCTTCCCGGAGCATTCGCGCCGTCCCGCCGGTCGAAACGATTTCCACTTTCTGGTCCTGCAATCCCCGGGCGAATTCGAGCACGCCCTTCTTATCCGTCACACTGATCAATGCACGCGCAATCTGACTCAATGGTGCTTCTCCTTAGAGGTATTAGTACCTATGGAATTAAATTCTTGCTGCCGCTGGCAGGAAATTCTTGAGCATATCGGTTTTAGCCAATACTCACGGGCCTTCGGAGCCCTTTCCGGAGCGGCCCAACTTTTCGGAATCCGGAATCCGTCATATTGGGGGTTCGCCCCTAGCACCTGGCACCTGACACCTAACACCTTTTTGGTTCCGGCTGCGCCGGGTTAGGGGTTAGGCGTTAGGTGACAATTAGGTCTCGGCAAACCACAGGCGGAACTGCACCATGCCAGATTCCGAATTCCAGATTCCTCAAGGGTGAGCCGGTCCGGAAAGAGCTCCGAAAGCCGTGAACATTGGCTGAAACAGATACCCGCGACGATTTCCTGCCAGCAGCGGCAAGAATTTAGGTTCATCAGGCACTCAGCTTTTCAGAATTCGGAATCTGGAATTCGGTATCCTCTTGTTTTGGTTCCGCTACCACCGAACCCCTAAGACCTGACCCCTATCACACGCCCTTCGCTCGCAGCTTGACCTGCCCGTCCTCCACTTCGACCACGTACTCCACCTGCTGGCAGCGGAAGTCTCGCTTGAGCTGGTCAGTCTTGTTCTGGACAAATCGGCGGAAAGCGTCCTGCGCGATGGAGTCCGCGTTTTCTCCCAGCTTCCGCTTCGCGGCGACCAGGGCCTCGTACAGCTTGTCTACCTTCTCCGGCTCCGAGGCCGGGTCTTTCCACTGGATCTGAAAAGCGGGCGCCTTTTTTTGCTCCTCGCGCAATTCGGCCGCCGTCTTGCGCGGCCCCTCTTCCTTCGAGCGGATCCGCTGCTGCCACATCTGGTTGAAGAGCGCGTAGCGCTGCGCCAGACCCGTGAAGCGGAACCGCTGCGCAAAGGTCATTTGGGGCGAGTCGGAGAGCCGCTTGACCAGCGTGTCCACCCGCCAGTGCGTGTCGCTGGGCGGACGCGGCGAGGCCCCGTTGAAATAGATGTCGTATTCGATTTTCAGCCGCCGGAGATTGTCTTCGAGGCTGCTGATCTGCTCGTCAATCGTCATCGGGCCTCACCGCAAGAGACCTTCTAATATACCACAGGTTGGTCTTCCCTTCCCTTCCCTCCCCTCCCCGGCAGGGCGCCTCCGGACACCCGAAACCCTGTGCCGCCCGTCCCGAAAAGAATCCTTGGCACGCCGCTACTTTTGTGGCAGTATTAGCTCAGAGAATACCCTGGGAGGATGAGCTATGCGCTTGTTTCGACTAATGACAGCAGGGTTGATCCTGTTTGTGGCGGGACCTGCGTTCGCGCAAGAGTGGATCGAGTACGTGGATCGCAGCGAATTTTTCCAAATCAACTTTCCCGGTCAGCCGACGGTGCGGGACATCCAGTACAAGACGGAGAGCGGAGAAACCGTCCCGGCGAAGGTGTACACCGCCAAGGAAGGACCGGCCACCTATGTCCTTACGGTGGTCAATTACAAGAACGCCGAAGCGGGCGATTACCGCGGTTCGACGGCTTGGGCGGCCTGGAATTTCCGGAGGCGGGGAGGCCAGGTTACTTACGATGCCTACGCGCAGACCGACCGCATGGCGGGAATCCAGCTCCAGATCACCAACCCGGACAAGAGCCGTTCCTACATTGGGATTCATCCCAACCTCCGGCGTCTGTACATCATGGAGGCCACGGCTCCTGCGGATTATCCGCCCCCGTCCGATTTCCCGCAGACCATTTCCGTCCTCGACGATCAGGGACGTAGAATCCGCTATAATCTCGACGACGAGGGAAACAGAATCGGCCGTGCGGGAGGCGGCGGCCAGGGCCAAGGTCAACGAGCCCAGCCAGGCCCACCAGACCCCTACGCAACTGAGGGTGGCGGAAACAGACCCGCCCCCAGCCGATGACGCCGGCCCGAGCGGCTCGATAGCAATAGCGAATGATCCTGAAACCGTTTCTTGATTATTTACCTTTAGGAGGGGAGATGAAGCTAAAATCCTTGGTTTTTGGAATGGTCGCGGCGGTTGCCCTCACCTGGACCGCTTGGGCTCATCATGCCCACAGCAACTACGACACGAATTCCTTCACGCACTTGGAGGGCACCGTCAAGCAGCTCCGCTGGATGAACCCCCACACCTGGATTCTGCTCGAAGTCTCGAGTGGCGGCAAAACAGCGGTGTGGAACCTGGAAGGCGGCAGCCCCAACGCCCTGATTCGGGAAGGTTGGAAGAAGGAAGACATCCCCGTCGGCAGCACCATCAAAGTGCGCTGCCATCCCCTCAAGGATGGCGCCAACGGCTGTCTCCTCGGCTTTGTGACGGTCGGCTCGTACAACGACAAAGAGTTCGATTAGGCTGATGGCAGTAGTGTGAGATTTCCTACTCTTGCGGCGCCGCTGTCTCGGCGCCGCCAAGGGCAGCTTAGCTTGCCGGAAGCGGACTGCGCCGCTGAGGCGAGGGAGCGACGTTGCCACAAGCGGAGATGGGGCCGCCCAAACTCGTGCCATGGCATGCCGATCCTTCCTTTTCGGTTCTCACGATTCCAACCCCTCTTACAATGCCCGTCTGTGGCAGGATTCGGTAGATAGCACCTGGGAGGTTTAGCCATGCGCTTGTTTCGACTCATTGCAGCAGCGGCGATCCTGTTTGTTGCGCGACCTGCATTCGCGCAAGAATGGTTTGAGTTTGTAGATCGCAAAGAATTTTTCCAAATCAACTTTCCAGGCCAACCTGTCCAGCGGGACATCACCTTCAAGGGAGAGGATGGAGAAAGCCTCCCAGCGAAGATCTATACTGTCAAGGACGGTCCGGCCACTTACTCCATTACCGTGGTCAATTACAAGGGCGCCGAGAATTGGCGGGGCTCCACGGCCTGGGCGGCGTGGAATTTCCGCAAAAGGGGCGGCCAGGTTACCTACGACGCCCACGCTGTCACCGACTTAATTGTCGGCCACCAGCTCCAGATCACCAACCCGGACCGGTCTCGTTCCTACATCGGGATCCACCCCCACATGAGGCGGCTTTACATCATGGAAGCCACCGCGCCTGCGGATTATCCGCCGCCGTCGGATTTCCCGCAGACCCTCTCGATCCTCGACGAGCAGGGCCGTCGAATCCGCTATCGGCTCGACGACGAGGGAAACCGAGTCGGACGCCAGGAAGATGCGCGGCGGTTGTATGAAAGCATTCCGTGATCCTCAAACCGTTTCTTTCCTGAACTCCTGCGGGTAAGATGAAGTTGAAACCGTTGGATTTTTGCCTGGCGTTGCTGCTCTCAAAATAGGCTTGCGCGAGATGCTTGATTGTGGCAGTATTGTTGCTAGTGTTAGATTACGGAGGTTCAGCCATGCCGCTTTTCCGAGTCGCAGCTTTCATGCTGCTGTTTGCCGGGCTTTCCTTCGGCCAGGAGTGGGCGGAGTATATGAATCAGGCCGAAATGTTCGTGGTGGGTTTTCCGGGTCAGCCCGCTGTGCGGGACATGACCTACAAGTCGGAGTTCAACAAGGACCTCCCGTCCAAGGTTTTCTCTGCCCAAGCTGGTCAGTCGCGCTATTCCATTACCGTGGTCAATTACAAGGACGCTACGGTAGGGGATTACCGAGGCTCGGTCGCCTGGGCGGCCTGGGCGTTCCGCAAGAGAGGCGGCGAGGTGCAGCACGACGGCTTCAATGCCAACGACCGCATTGAGGGGCACCAGCTCCACATCTTGAACCAGGATAGGAGCCGCACCCTGGTGGCGATCCATGCCCACGCCAGGCGTCTGTACATCCTGGAAGCCACCACCCCGCCCGATTACCCGCCGGGTGCGGATTTCCAGCAATCCCTGGTTATCCTCGACCCGGAGGGGAAGAGGGTTCGCTACGAGATAGACAATGACGGGAACCGCACCACCCGTGTCCCGGCCGATGCTTATGTTCCGGGGGCAGATTAATCGAGAGAGTGTTTCACCGATTGGAGGACTGGGAGGAAAACAATGAAGATGAAATCCTTGATCTTTGCAGCCGTTGCCGCCGTTTTCATGACTGGTTCGGCATGGGCCCATCATTCTCACGCCAACTACGAATCCGTTGCTTCCACTCAATTGGAGGGTACGGTCAAGGAACTCCGTTGGACCAACCCGCACACCTGGATCTACCTGGAGGTCATGGATCAGGGTAAGCCCGCCCTGTGGGTGTTGGAAGGCGGCAGTCCCGCCGGCGTCCAGCGGCGCGGATGGAAGAAAGAGGACGTCAGCCCCGGCGAGACCCTCAAAGTGAAGTGCAACCCGCTGAAAGACGGCTCCAAGGGTTGCCTCGTAGGCACGATGACGACCAAGCGGCTGACCGACACAGAGTACTAGACTGAACGAGCGGGACGCCCGGGGCGCGCTCTGCATCCCGGGTGTCCGTTCTGTCTTGGGTATCGCTCGCCTCGGCCGCTTCTGCGGCCCAGGCGTTGGCCTTCTCACGTCATCCCTTTCCTAAGCCTTCCTCCGTTTGCGTTTAACTCCGCAGCCGGTACATCACCAGCCCCGAAAGAAGTTTGGGGTAAAAGTCCGTTGACTTCTGCGGCATCACGCGCTCGGCCAGGGCTATTTCCATCACCTGTCCGATGCTCGCCGGGTTCAGGAAAAAGCAAGCCTGCGCCTGTCCCGCCATCACCTGCTGCGCTCCCTCGTCGAACTCGCGGACGTAGCTGAGGAACCGCTCCTCGCGTACCGCCTCCTCGTCCACGCCGAGGCAGCGCTCGAAGATCAGCCGGTGCAGCGCCGTTACGCCGAGCGCGCGCTCCGCCGGCAAGAGCTCCGGCCACCGCCGCTCCCGGTCCACCTCACGTCGCAATTCCAGCAAGTCGAAGGAATCCGCTCCCTCAAACAGCGCCCCGATCGCGGTCCGCCCTTGCGCCTCCGCAGCCGCCATCTCCTCGCGCAGCCGCCCTCCGGCTTCCGCGAGCGTTTCCGCGTCGAAGAACCGGAATTGTCGGCGCTCGAAGTAAGCCGCGGCTTGGGCGTGAAAGCTCTCACGGCTGAACCCTTCGATTCCCTTTACCACCCGATGCGTTGGCAGGATCACAATCCCTTCCGACTCCGTGTTGACGAACGCCATCGGCAGGTACGAGCAATCCCCTTCGCCCTCATGCGGCCGCGACGCGCGGCACTCCCGCTCGAAATTGAGCCCCGTTTCGTAGCGGTGATGTCCGTCTGCGATCACGAGCTTCTGATCGCGCATGGCTTCCTGCACGGCCCGGATTTTCGCCGCATCTTCCACCGCCCAGATCGTGTGGATCACGCCATAGTCGTCTTCCACGCACACTTCCGGCTCCCGTGCCGTTTCCTCCTCCAGCAAACGCTCGACGCGCCGCTCCCGGTCGCTGTAGAGCATGAAGATTTGCTCGAACTGGGTGCGCGTCGCCCGCAGCAATTCCAGACGGTCCGCCTTGGGCGCTGAGAGCGTTTGCTCGTGCCGGAAGACCACGCCCGCGTCGTACGGTTCGAGCCTCCCCAATCCCACGAGGGCCTTCCGAACGAGCGGTTTCTCTCCATTCGTCCCCGGAACGCAGAACTGCTGCCGGCAGATGTACAGCGCAGGGGCTTTCTGTTCGACAAGAATCCCCCGCTCCTGCCACTCACGCAGCAATGCAGCGGCGCGCGTGTAGACATTGTTCTCCGGCGTGTCGCCGGGCTTCACCTCGCCCTTGACCAAGTGCGCCAGGTTGAACGCGCTGCGCCCGAAGTACTCGCGCTGCATCTCGGACGTGATCTTGTCGTAGGGCTGCGTCAGCAGCGCTTCCAGCCGCCCCGCCTTCCGCTCGTCGTAGCGCAGAGCGGCGAACGGGGCAATGATCGCCATAATTGCTCCTTTTGCGGGGATTGCTTTCCGGGCCGCATGATATCATGTCTATCGTCAAGCAATGGGCACAAACACTCTTGGCTTTCATAATGCCATCCAACGGAACCGCCACTTTCAAGAGCACGGGGCTGATTTTTCAGCCGCCAGCGCTGAACATTATGAACAGCTGGCTGATGCCTTTCTGGCAGGGTCAAAACCAGCCCATGTCGAAGAATGCACCCGTTCTAAAGGAGATGTGATACGCTATAATCCGAGAACGCAAGAATTTGGGATTGTGAGCAAGAGTGGGGTGATTCGATCATATTTCAAGCCAGTTCCTTGCATTGCGGTCCCCATGCACATTCGGGCTGCGACGCGGCTTGCCGGCCGCTGCCACAAAGAAGGGGACAATTTTACATATTTTAAGGTTACATGCCTACAACACTGATTGACAACATTTGTTCCGTATGTGGGTTTGCGATGGATGTTCCCGCACGCGATTACAACATTTGCCCATCCTGCGGCACAGAATTCGGACTCCATGACCAGAATGCCACTCTTGAAGAGTTGCGGGCTGCATGGCTGGCGGGAGGCCCGGTATGGTGGAGCCACAGTGACCCACGGCCTCCAAATTGGAATCCGATTCGACAATTGGCGGATGCTGGATTTCTGATTAGGACGAATGCATCATCCGTCGCCGACGAACGCGGAGAAATTAGGTTTCAGCCCATTCACTTGTCCGTGAATCTTTTCAGCGCCGTTCGCGTGAACTCGCACGATGTAAACGTTCGTATCTGCGTGAATGACGTTTCTGACAAGCATGGCCGGATTGCAGCCTGAACGATGCCACAATTATTAGCATTCCTCCCATGTGAACGGGTGATTGTCTCCGGGGGCGAGGGTGGCGACAACACATGCACTCTTGTTGCACTCATAGAGGCAATTACAATAACAGAGAAGATTGACGCAAGTGCGGTTGTTCCACTCAATTGGAAGGTGCTTTCTTTATGGCACCGAACCGCAGGCGACGAGGGAAGGGAATATGAGCAAGTGTGCGAGCTGTTTTATCCGTCTGGTAAGCGAGCCTTTAGTGGATCAATAGAATTCCAGTTTTCTCGACGCAACCATCGAAACACGCTGACAGTAAATGGCATGCCCGTTGGAGAAGCCGGAGAATACATTCTTCGGATATACTTATTGGAGAAGGGGAAACCTGATTCGCGAAAGGAATACGGAGCCTTTCCGATATTAGTTACACACACTGTTGGTGGTGATGCCGGTCCCATGCCCCCACTATGAGTATTCGCGCGCCGATTAGTCCGAGGATAATTATTCGGATGGTGTAGTTCCCCTACTCCCTCTTCACGCTGCCGTCGGCCTCGCGGAGTTCGATGGCGCCCAGGTTGAGCTTCTTTAATTCCGGCTCGATCCGCGCGGTGTCGCCCACGGCGATCGTAACCATCCTCGAGGGGGCGATGTATTTCGCCGCCGCCGCGCGCACGTCCTCGAGCTTGACTCCCGAATACAGGCCGGGCAGACGCGTGTAGTAATCGGCGCCCAGGTCATACAGGAAGACGTTCGAATACCCGGCGACCAGTTGCTGGGTTGTCTCAAACCGTCCGGGGAGCGAAAGGACCAGCGCATCGCGCGCCAGGCTGAACTCCTCCTGGCTCACGGGCCTTTCCACGATGCCGCGGAGTTCCTTGAATACTTCCGCGACCGCCGGCGCCGTAACATCCGTGCGAACGCCCGAGCTGACCGTGAACGGCCCTGCCCCGCGGCGGTACGCGAACCCCGCGCGCGCGCCGTAGGTGTAGCCGTTCTGCTCACGGAGGTTCATGTTGATGCGGCTTGAGAATAGTCCCCCCAGCGCGTTGTTCAGGATTTCGAGCGCGGCGTAGTCGGGCGTGGACCGGGGAACCCCCGTCATTCCGATGCGCAACGCCGTCTGGGCCGCGCCCGGCTTGTTCACCAGCACCACCCGCGGCGAGGGACGGGGCTCCACGCCGAGCTCGGGCCGCGCCGGCTCGCCCGGCTGCCAGGCCCCGAACTCGCGTTCCGCCAGAGCTTGCAGTTCCGCCCGCGTGATATCGCCCGCCACCACCAGCGCCGCGTTGTTCGGCGTCAGATTCTTCTTCCAGAACGCCTGCAAGTCCTCGCGCTTCATCTCGCGCACGGACGCTTCCGTGCCGATCTCCGGGTATCCGTAGGGATGCTGCGGCCCGTAGAGCACGGCGGCCAGGACCGCGTCCGCAGCCTGTCCCGGATTATCCCGCTGTTGCAACAGCCTCGCCAGACGGCTGGCGCGTTGTCGCGCCATCTCCTCTTCCGGGAAGCTCGGGCGCAGCGCGACGTCGGCCGCAAGAGCGAGCGCCGCCGGGAAATTTCTCTTCATAGACCGCACGCCGACCTCGACGCTGTCCATGGATGAGTCGGTTTCGAGCGTCGCGCCGAGCTGCGCCGCCTGGTCAGCGATCTCGAGCGCTGTGCGGCTCGCCGTCCCTTGATCGAGCATCGCCGCCAGGAAACTCGCCAGGCCTGGCTTGTCCGCCGGGTTGGCGTCGCTGCCCGTGCGCGCCACCAGCCTTGCCGCCACCAGCGGCATCCCCGGGCGCTCGACGTGGATGATCCGCAATCCGTTCACCAGCTCGAACGCATTCGGGGTCGGCAGCCGCAAGGAGCGCGCTGCGCCCGGCTGGGGAACCGCATTCCGCCACGGTTCTTCTGTGTTTACCGACTCGGTTGCCGCCGGCGCGGAATCGGCCTCCGGCTTCGCGCGCGGAACCTCCGGCCCCAAGTCCGGGGTCCCCGGAACTCCATGAATGACCACGCGCGCGCCCGGTTTCAACTGCGCCTCCGCGAACGCTCGCGCCTCCGTCGCCGTGGCCCTGCGATAGCGGCCCAGGTCCTGAGTCAGGTAGCCCGGATCGCCCGTGTAATGGTTGTAGTGGTTCAAGCGGTCGGCGACTCCGTTCAAGGTCTCGAGGCGCGTCATCAGCCGCGTCTCGATGCCGTTGCGCGCCGCTGCCACTTCCTGTTCCGTCGGACCCTCGCGGCGAAAGCGCTCCAATTCTTCGTCGAGCGCCCGCTCGATCTCTGCTGCCGTGCGGCCTGGCCGCGCCGTCGCCTCCACGGTGAACACCGACCCCAGCGCCAGCGCCCGCTGGCCTGCCGTCACGGTCTGCGCAATCTGCTTTTCATACACGAGCTTTTTATAGAGCCGGCTCGATTCGCCGCCGCCGAGGATTTGCGCCGCCACGTCTCCCGCCGCGTTTCCCGGCGCGTAGGCCGGCGGCGTGATCCAGGCCATGTAGACGCGTTCGAGCTCCACGCGGTCCTCGATCACGGCCCGCCGCTCCGCGGTGATGGGCGGCGTCTCGACGCTCACCTTCGGAACATCTGCCCCGCGTTTGAGCGTGCCGAAATATTTCTTCACGAGGTTCTTGATCTCGGCCGGTTCGAAGTCGCCAGCGATCACCACGGTGGCGTTATTCGGTCCGTAATAGGCGCGGAAGAAATTCCGCACGTCTTCGAGCTTGGCAGCCTGAATGTCGGCGTGCGACCCGATCACGTCTGCGTAATAGGGATGGGAAGCCGGGTAGAGCTGGTGGTACATCCCCTCTTCGACGATCCCGTAGGGGCTGTTCTCGGTTCTCTGCCGCCGCTCGTTGCGAACGACATCCTGCTGGTTCGACAAGTTGGCCTGGTCGAGCACGTCGAGCATGTAGCCCATGCGATCCGACTCGAGCCACAGCGCCAGCTCCGCCTGGTTCGACGGAACGGTCTCGAAATAATTCGTGCGGTCGAGGC
>CAYWWM010000018.1:0-13923 GCA_964461735.1 uncultured Solibacteraceae bacterium
GGCCTACATGTCGCCGCAGCAGGCGCGCGGCAAGAAAGTGGACCGCCGCGCCGACCTCTGGGCGCTCGGCTGCATTCTGTTCGAGTTGTTGACCGGGCAGCAGGCGTTTCAGAGCCGCCATCAGAGCCGCGACCGTGAGGTCGCGGGCCATCAAAACCCCGGTGACATAGGAGCGGGCAAGGGCCCGCTTGCTGACGCAAGCGGCTCTGACACGGACACCATCGCCGACATCCTGGGCGCCATTCTCTACAAGGAGCCGAACTGGAGCGCGCTGCCGGAGAAGACTCCGCCGCACATCCGCTTCGTGCTCAAGCGCTGCCTCGAAAAGGACCCCAGCCGGCGCTTCCACGCCGCCGGCGACGTGCGCCTGGAAATCGAGGAAGCCCGCAGCATTGCTCCTGTGCCGACGGAACCGCCCGCCGCTGCTCCTCTGCCCCCGCCCATTCCCGTCTGGCGGCGAGCGATGCCTTGGGGAGTGGGTGTTCTGGTTGTGGCTCTGCTAACAATTATCGGTGTGTTGACTCTGCGGCTCAGCGAGCCGCCTCCACCCCGCTCAGCCAAGCGGTTTGTCATCACGCTGCCGGCGACGGAGCAATTGACAGGTGGAAGCCCGGCGCTTTCGCCGGACGGAAAGACCCTGGTGTATGTCGCGCAGCGGGCCGGAGTGGAGCAGCTTTACCGCCGCTCGATGGACCAACTCGAAACGTCCCCGATCCCGGGAACCGAAAGTGCAAGTTTCCCCTTCTTCTCCCCGGACGGCCAGTGGGTTGGCTTCTTTGCAGGAGGGAAGCTCAAGAAGGTAGCCCTGGCAGGAGGACCGCCCGCGACCATCTGCGACATCAAAGGAAACGACCGCGGGGCGAGCTGGGGTCCGGACGATGCTATCGTATTTGGCTCGCTAGGGTCCGGCCTCTCGCGGGTTCCGGCTGCCGGAGGCTTACCCCAACCGCTGACCACTCTGGACTCCAGTAACAAGGGCGAAGCGGAGCACCGATCACCCCACGTCTTGCCGGGGGGCCAAGCAGTGCTCTTCACCGTATGGAAGGGTTCTCTAGATACCGCGACGACTGTAGTGCAATCTCTGAAGACAGGCCAGCGGCGAAATTTATTAGATGGCTCTAACACCGCCCGTTATGTAGCCACAGGTCACATCGTTTTTATGAAGGCGGACTTTTCGCTGTGGGCAGTTCCGTTTGATGTGGACCGGCTGGAGGTGACCGGTTCCCCTGCCCCCATCGTGGAGCGTGTCCTGGCAACGGGCCGGACAGCGTTTGCGGTCGCCGATGACGGTTCCCTCGTTTACAGACCCGGGGGTAACACCGCCGAAATGCGGCTCGTCTGGGTAGATCGGAAGGGGGCGGAGCAGCCCTTGGCGGCGCCGCCACGCGCCTATGTGCGCCCTCGCCTTTCCCCCGACGGGCGACTGGTAGCAGTGGACGATCAGAACGACATTTGGGTCTACGACATCGCGCGCGGCACACTCTCCCGGCTGACCTTTGACAGGAATAGCTCTTACCCCCTCTGGTCGCCGGATGGAAAACGCATCGCGTTTCATTCCCACCGGGAATCGCCTGGAAATGGAGACGTGTTCTGGAAACCTGCCGACGGCAGCGGTTCCGATGAACGGCTCACTACCAGTCAATACGACGGGACTCCCCATTCCTGGTCTCCGGATGGTCAGGCTATCGCCTTCACGGATCGTGGTCCGACAACTGGGCTGGACATTTGGGTGCTGCCACTTTCGGGTGATCCACGGCAAGCCGGGACTGAGGGCCGCAAGCCCCGCTTATTTCTCCAGACGCCGTTTGACGAAACCACGCCGAAAATTTCGCCCGACGGTCGTTGGCTTGCCTACGCTTCCAATGAGTCCGGCGAGTATCAAATTTATGTGCAACCCTTTCCCGGTCCCGGAGGAAAGTGGCAAATTTCCACCGACGGAGGGAGAGAACCGGTCTGGGTAAGCAACGGAGAGTTGTTCTACCTGAACGGCAACCGGATGATGGCCGTCGAAACCAAGACGCAGCCCACATTCAGCGCGAGCATGCCCAAACTTCTTTTTGAGGAGCAGTACGAAAGCATCGGAGCTGGCGGTACGAACTACGCCGTGGCCTCCGACGGCCAGCGGTTTCTGATGGTGAAGGCTGGTGGGACCGGAACCGCCTCGAGCCAGTTTCACGTGGTGGTGGATTGGTTTGAAGAGCTGAAACGAAGAGTCCCGACGGGACGGTGAGTGGGAATAGTAGGTAGACCTTTTCTCTAGGTATTCGGGAATTGTGTCAGGTGTGCGGAATGGCGCTTCCGAAGGAATACGTCTCCTATCTGGCAACGGAAATGGCCGAACGGCTGGGGAAGTCCGGCAAAGCCAAGGTCCTCGACCGGCCGGCGGTGGCCGCTAAAATCCAGCAGGCCATCCTGGATGATTTGGCGGAAGAGGAGCGACTGAACCAGGAGGTCCGAGACTATCTGGAGAAGTACAGCGCGCAGATTCGCCGCGACGCCATTTCCTATCAGGAAATGTACAAGCTGGTGAAAAAAGAGCTGCTGAAGAAGCGCCGGCACGTCTCTTCGAGCCGGCCCGCCGACGACGGCGCCAAGCTGAACCGCGACAAGGTGATCGAGCTGTCGCACCGCATCGTGAAGGAGTTGGCGGCGATCCAGGGCCAGATCGAGCTGACCGCGGAAAAAAACGACGTGCGGCTGGAAATCGTGCGCGAGTTCCAGGCCCTGCTGCGGTCCGAATACGCGATGGATCAATCGGTGCGGGCGAAAATCAAGTCGCAGCGGCGCGAGATCGCCGAAGGCAGCGCCGAGTGGGACATCCTGTTTCGGAAATATTATTCTGAAGAAATGCGCAAGCTCGGGGCGGAGTAAAGGAAAAACGAAGGATGTACTCAACCGAGGGAGTTGAAAAACCCAAAGACCCCAATGATGAGAATCGCTATCAAGAGGAGAACGGTCACTACAGGAACTGCAAGACCAGCGAGATCAAGTAGAGACATCCCAAGAAATAAGCCGCTGTGTGTTGGAGAGCGGCTGCTAATCCAAAAAACCTGTCCGGTCGCTTACGCTCCCGGCTCTGCCTAGCGCCGGCGGAGCGTGGGGCGGTCATCCTGGTCCTGTTTCTCTTCCTCCGGGGCCGCGGCTGGATCATTGGTCTTTGCATCTCCGTCCGATGCTTTCGGATCCGCGCCCTCGGCGGGAGCGCGCGTCGAACGCCGCAAGGTGGGCCGGTCTTTGGCCTCTTTGGCATCCTCAATCCGCCCGCGACTCACCAGGACCTGCAGCCGGTCTCGCACCCGATCGAATTCTGAAGTGTTGACCACGTGCTCGGCGCGGTCCGGAAGAATGGTGTTGATTTCGGTGTGGGCCGCCTCGATGCGGTCCGGGGTCAGAGGGTGCGTCGAGAACGCTTTGGCGAGCGTTCCGGGGCGGCTCTTCTCCCGGGCCTGAATCTTCTCGAAGAACTCGATGGTGGCCAGCGGGTCATAGCCGGTCTTGTACAGGTACTGCAAGCCCAGGTAGTCGGCCTCCCGCTCGTGCGCCCGGTTGAATTGCAGAAACTTCATGGGGACCAGGAGACTGGCTGCCGAGCGCGCGCCGAATCCAATCGGCCCGCCCAGGAAAATCAAGGGCAGGGTCGCCCAGTTGAGCAGTTCCGCCCGTGTGGCGCTGCGGGTGCCGTGGCGCGCCGCGACGTGGGCGATTTCATGCGCCATCACTCCGGCCAGCTCCGCTTCACTATCGGCGGCCAAAACCAAACCGGAATTGACGAAAAAGAAGCCTCCCGGCAGAGCGAACGCGTTGATGTCGTCGGTGTCCACGACCTTGATGGTGAACGGGACTTGGGCGTCGGAGTTGTTGACCAGGTTCTGCCCGACGCGATTAACGTACTCGGCGATGACGGGGTCCTGCACGATGCGTGAGGACTGCTCCACCTGCTGCGCCATCGCCTTGCCGAGCGCGATCTCCTTCTCCAGGGAGTAGAAGTTCAGGCCCTTGCCGACGTCGCGCTCCCCGACCTGCTCGATGTCGTCTTTGCTCTCTTTAATCTCTTTTTCGTTGTTCTTGTTCTGGTTCTTGTCCTGCGCTACGACGGGCGTCAAGCTGACGCTCACGAACAGCAGCAGAACCAGCCACGTCCCTTTCGCTAACCATTGGCGCATATCGCTCTCCCGCTCCGGCCAGACTGCAGCCAGTATGATAAACCCATTATAGACCGAAATGTTGCATCTGGCGCTTTCTTTTTTGGCGAAACGTTCCTGCCCTCCACCGAAGCGTGCCGGCGTCTGCACGGGCGGCGCCCATCCAGACCGGACTGCGACCTTCACCTACTCAGACGCCAGCCAGGGCCACCGGGATGCCCCCGGCTGCGAATGTCTGCGTTCTTGCCGCGCTGCGCAAGGCTCGCTTCCTTGACGATCCGGCGGGGGCGGGACTAGAATAGCGGTAGTAGATGGCGGGTCTGCAAGCTGCCGCCCAGCGGGGGCGGCGCAGCATCAGAGGAGAACTGGTGTTTGAGAACTTAAGCGAGAAGTTCCAGCGCGTCTTCAAGACGCTGCGGGGCGAGGCCAAACTGACCGAGGAAAACATGGCGGAAGCTTTGCGCGAAATCCGCCTGGCCCTGCTCGAAGCCGACGTGCAGTTGCAGGTCGTCAAGCAGCTTCTCGAGAACGTCCGCGCCAAGTGCCAGGGGCAAGAGGTCTGGAACAGCTTCTCCCCGTCGCAGCAAGTGGTGAAGATCGTACGGGATGAGTTGATCGGACTGCTCGGCGGAACCACCGCCAAGCTCAAGTTCTCGCCGCGCATTCCGTCGGTATTCCTGCTCGCCGGCCTGCAAGGCTCGGGAAAAACCACCACGGCCGGAAAGCTGGCTCGCTGGCTGCAGCGCGGCGGGCATCACCCGCTGCTGGTCTCGGTGGACGTCTACCGGCCCGCGGCGCGGGAGCAGTTGTCGGTGGTGGCGCACGAAGTGAAGGCGCCGGTTTTTGCCGGCGCGCCCGGAGCGCAGCCTGTCGCACTCGCCCTGGCCGCTCGCGACGAAGCTCGCAACAAGGGATGCGACACGCTGCTGGTGGACACGGCCGGGCGGCTCCACGTGGACGAAGAACTGATGGCGGAACTCGTCGAGCTGCGCAACCGGCTCGAACCGTCCGAGATCCTCTTCGTGGCCGACGCGATGACCGGCCAGGACGCCGTGCGCAGCGCCGAGGAGTTCCACCGCCACCTGAGCGTCACGGGAGTGGTCCTGACGAAGCTCGACGGCGACGCGCGCGGCGGGGCGGCGCTTTCGGTCCGCTCGGTGACCGGCCAGCCGATCAAATTCGTGGGGACGGGCGAAAAACTCGACAACCTGGAGCTGTTCCATCCCGACCGCATGGCCTCGCGGATTCTCGGCATGGGCGACGTGCTGACGCTGATTGAGAAGGTGGAAGAGACCGTGGACCGGCGGCAGGCCGAGGAGATGGCGCAGAAGCTCGTCACCAACCGCTTCAGCCTGGAAGATTTCCGCGAACAAATCCAGCAGGCGAAGAAAATGGGGCCGCTCAGCCAGGTGATGGCCATGCTGCCGGGGGTGGGGGCGCGGAACCTACCGCAGGAAGAGGTGGATGACGGAGCCTTGGTGCGCGTCGAGGCCATCATCAATTCGATGACGGCGAAAGAAAGAGTCCATCCGGAGATTCTCAACGGGAGCCGCCGCAAGCGGATCGCGCGGGGCAGCGGAACCACGGTGCAGGAAATCAATCAGTTGATGAGGCAGTACGACCAGATGCGCCGGATGATGCGGAGCATGCGCGGGCGGTTCGGGAAGCAGGCGCTGCGCCAGTTCTCCGCCTCCGCGCCAGGGGTTTAGGGATTTGGGATTTGGAATTTGGATTTTACGGTTGAGGGAGGTGTTCGTTGTTGATGATCCGCTTGGCCCGCACAGGAGCCAAGAAAAAACCGCACTACCGCGTGGTAGTCATTGAAAAAGCCAATGCACGAGACGGCCGGTTCGTCGAGATCGTGGGGCACTATAATCCCCGCAAGAACCCGGCCGTAGTCGTGCTGACACGGGAGCGCATCGAGTACTGGATGAGCCGCGGGGCGCAGCCTTCCGACACCGTGCGCGGCTTCCTGCGCTCCCCGCAGCAAGAACCGCAGAGTCCGCAGGAAAAAGTGGCCTAGGCGGGCCTAGGCGGACGCAACCGGGAAAGGAGCTTGCAGGCGTTTCGAACTGCGCCGAGGACCGCAGGTGGCGCTCGGAATCATTCTTAGCATCAGCGATAGCCCGCGATGGAGACAGTTGTCCCAGAGGAGGCGCACATGAAAGAACTGATCGAGATGATTGCGAAAGCTCTCGTGGATAGCCCGGATCAGGTGGCAGTGCACGCGATCGAAGGAGAACAGAGCACGGTTCTGGAGCTGAAAGTGGCGCAGAACGATCTGGGCAAGGTGATCGGCAAACAGGGGCGCACCGCGCGGGCCATCCGGACCATTCTGGGAGCCGCCGGCATGAAGCTCAAGAGGCGGTTTACGCTGGAAATCCTGGAATAGGCGGACGCGGCGAATGCCGAGCCCGGCAAACGATTTCCTCACGATCGGCAAGATCCAGAAGACCCACGGCAGGCGCGGCGAGGTCCTCGCGGAGATCCTGACGGATTTCCCGGACCGCTTCGCGGCCGGAGAGAACGTGCTGCTTGGAGCCGGGCCGCAGACCGAGAGCCGGGCGATCGAAGCGAGCCGGTTCCACAAGGGCCGCGTCATCCTGAAATTCGCCGGGTGCGACTCGATGGGCGCGGCGGAAACGCTGGTCGGGCGGTGGCTTGGCGTCCCGCGGGCAGCGCGTCGGGCTCTTCCGCCGGGCGTCGTTTACCTCGACGACCTGATCGGCTGCACGGTGCGGGAATCGGGCCAGACACTCGGGGCCGTGGAGGCGATTGAAGAGACCGGCGCCCCGATTCTGCTGCGGGTTCGCACGGCGGAAGGCGAGCTGCTGATTCCTTTCGCCGAGGAGATTTGCCGGAAGGTGGACGTCGAGAAACAGGAAATCGAGGTGCGGTTGCCCGACGGACTGCGCGAACTCAACCGCGAGGGCCGGGCCGCGGGCGATCCGCAGCGGCAAGCTCCGGCGACTCGGGCCGGGCGTTCCCGGCGGCGCCGCAGTCCCCGGAGCTCTCCGAGCGTATGACGCTCGACATCGTCACCATCTTTCCGGGGTTCTTTGACGGGCCGTTGCAATACGGCATCGTCCGCAGAGCGCAGGAAAGCGGGCTGCTGCAGATTGCAATTCACGATCTGCGACAGTTCACTCATGACCGCCACCGCACCGTGGATGACCGTCCGTTCGGCGGCGAAGAAGGGATGGTGCTCAAGCCGGAGCCGCTGTTCGAGGTCGTGGAGCACATCCGGGCGCAGAGAGGGACGGGCGCGCGCGTGATTCTGCTTTCGGCGCAGGGCCGGCTGTTCCGGCAGCCGCTGGCGGCGAAATTGGCGCGGGAGGAATCGCTCGTATTGCTCTGCGGGCGGTACGAAGGCGTGGATGAGCGCGTGGCGGAGCGCCTGGCGGACGAGGAGATTTCAGTCGGGGATTTTGTGTTGAGCGGCGGCGAGTTGGCCGCGGCGGTAGTCGCCGATACGGTGGCGCGGCTGCTGCCGGGTGCGCTCGGCAACGCCCAGTCCACCGCGCGGGAATCCTTTGCCAGTCCGCCCGGCGAGGACCGCGTGGGACTGCTCGACTGCGCGCAATACACCCGGCCCGCCACCTTCCGGGACATGGCGGTCCCGGAGACGCTGCTGTCGGGCGACCATCGGCGCATCGCGCAGTGGAGAAAACGAAACGCATTGGAGAAAACCTGGAAAAACCGGCCCGACCTGCTCGCGCACGCCCAGCTCGATCGAGAGCAGCAGGAGTGGCTCGAGGAACTCCAGAGACAGGACAGACCATGAACGCATTGGACAAGATATCGAGAAAACCGCCGCGCGCCGAAGTCGCGGAGTTTGCGCCGGGCGACACCGTGCGCGTCCACGTCAAGATCAAAGAGGGGGACAAGGAACGGATTCAGTCCTTCGAGGGGACCGTAATCGCCCGCAAGCACGGCGGCGCGGACGCCACCTTTACGGTAAGGAAGATCAGCTTCGGACAGGGAGTCGAACGGATTTTCCCCGTCCACTCGCCCGTGATTGACCGCGTGGAGCTGGTGCGCCGGGGAGTCGTCCGGCGGTCCAAGCTCTATTACCTGCGCAATCTGCGCGGCAAGGCAGCACGGATCCGCGAACAGGCCTGAACACAGGGTGTTAGACCATTTCCAGGCTTGGTGTAGAGTACTTGGGAGCGTCAGGGCACGACTTCAGTCGTGCCGACCAAGTTTGGGTACGGAGCGCTTTAGCGCCTGAGGTAAGTCTTTCCATTCGCGCGTGAAGACCGCCCTCAGCGGCTAAAGCCGCCCGCAAGAGCCCCACGCTACGGCATGGCTGAAGAGCCTGTGTGAAAACTCAGAACTACGACCCTCAGGGGCTAAAGCCCGATTGATTTTGCGGCAGTTACTGCATGGTTGAAACCGTGCCCTGACGCAAAACCAAGGTTTTCACACAGACTCTGAAGCCGTGCCCTGACGACTTCCCACCGCTATATACCAACAGTGAAAACGCTGTAGTGTTAGGCAAGTAAGGCCTGGCGCCTGATACTGTCCGAAGGTGGGAAGCCGAACTCAGTGCGGCACGCGGTATGAACGCCGGGCGTGGCGCGCCGGCCATCGCCAGATTGCCGGTGTGGACGAGGTAGGGCGCGGGGCGCTGTTCGGGCCGGTGCTGGCGGCGGCGGTGATACTCGATCCGGCGAGGCGGATTCGGGGTCTTCGAGATAGCAAGCAGCTCTCCCCGCGCGAGCGGGAGCGCCTCGCCATCGAGATTCGCCAAAGCGCCGTGGCGTGGTCCGTGGCGAGCGTAGACGCCGCGGAAATTGACCGCATCAATATCTTGCAAGCCTCCCGCCTAGCCATGCGCAAGGCGGTGCTGGCGCTCCATCCCCCGCCCGATTTGCTGCTCGTGGATGCGCTGCGCCTTGATCTTGCGATTCCGCAGCTTGCCATCATCCGCGGAGACGCGCTCAGCGTTTCCATCGCCGCCGCTTCGATTCTCGCCAAGGTAGAGCGGGACGCGCTGCTGCGCGAGTGGGACGGCGAGTTTCCGCAATACCGGTTGGCCAGCAACAAGGGATATCCCACGCCGGCGCACCGCGCCCTGCTGCAGGAGTTCGGGCCGTCGCCGCTGCACCGACTCTCCTACGCGCCGGTGGCCGCCGCGCAGCGCGGCGCCGAGCTTCTTCTGCCCTTCCCCGATGCCGAGGAATGAGCGGGCCGGTTGGCTCGGCCCCCCCCCCGCCCATACTTGTCATCCCGAGCGGAGCGAAGGACCTGCACTTCCATCGCCGTCTAAAACCGCACGTGCGGGTTCCTCTGCCGGCAAGCCGGGATCGGAATGACATACAGGAAGGTTAGTTTGGGGTCAGTCTGGGGAATGGCTGCGGAGACGTTGCAGGAACTCGACGCTAGCTCTGGCCTGCGATTTCGCCGGCCAGACGCTTCGCACCTCCGATGAGCGGCACGAGGTTCATGGACTGCTCCACGGTGGCCTGGGAATTCCTCACCAGCAGCAGCGCGCAAAATAGCATGACGTAGGAAACTCGGTCTTCGTGTCGCATCAGATCCTCATCTTCTTCGAACTGCGGCGGGATATCGAACTGCCTTGCTCCCGTCCTTCTTCAAGGTATAACGCCCCCGGAAAACGGGCAATAGAACTTCCGGTCCAATTTTGACTTGGGACTCCGGTACCGGACCAGCCCGGAATTCCGGCAACGACGGATGCGTGGGGGCAGCGGGGCGCGATCCGGAACGGCAGCAGGGTTCGACTTGCGAATTTCAAGGGAGAATCATAGAATAAACAGCGTTCGCAGGGCATAATGACTGAGTTTGGCTCCAAACTGAGAAGCCGGATTTGGCAACCCTTCCTTTTTTTGATGGGCGTTGCGGTCCTTGCGTCCGTTTGTTTTACCGTTCTTCCACTACCTCTTACGCCACTCTCATTGTGGATCTACACCGCCTTGTTTGTTGGGGTGACAGGCGTGGTCGCTCTTCTGATGACGCGCCGGCTGGTCTCGAGCATTCAGAATCTTGCGCAATTGACGGAGGAAGCGTCTCCGGGGAGCCTGCAGCGCGCCTCCAGTCACTCCGACGAGCTGGACGGCCTGGCGCGCACGATCAGCGAGATCACCACCGAGATGCGCACAAAAGAGCAGACCTGGATGGGGGACCTCGAGAAGCGCAATCAGGCGGTGCAGCAGTTGTCCCGCAACTTGCAGGAGCAGGCCGCCAGTTTCGAAACCGTCTTGAACGCCGTGGACTCGCCCGTGTGTCTGTTTGAAGCGAACGGGAACGTTCTGCAAGTCAACCAAGGTTTCTGCCGGTTCCTGAAAGTCTCGCCGGAAGCGCTGCGGAGCCGCCGATTGCTCGCGGTCATTGCCGATTTGCGCCAGTTCGTCGAAAGCCCGGAAGAATTGACGGCGGCGGCGGAAGCGATCTTCCGCAAGCCGTCGGCTCCGAGCGACACCGTGTTCCCCTTCCAGAACCGGAACGGGAATCTGCGCCTCTACTGCGTGCCCATTTTTGGGGAGTTGAGCAGCTTGATCGGAATCACCATCGCGTCCGGAGAAGGCACGGACACGTCGGCGGTCGAGCGGCTGAAGGGGGAATTCACTTCCACCGTCTCGCACGAGCTGCGCACGCCGCTGACGGCCATCAAGGGAGCGGTCGGGTTGATCCTGGGCGGGGCGGGGGGGCCGGTCCCCGGGGCCATCCGGGACCTGCTGGAGATCGCCAGCCACAACACGGACCGCTTGATTCAACTGGTCAACGACATCCTGGAGATCTTCCGCCTGGAAGCCGGGCGGCTGCCGCTCAAGCCGGCGCCGGTCTCCATAGAAGAGCTGATCAACAAGGCCCGGGACAAGGCAGCCAAGGATGCCGTCGCCGCGCGCATCCGCCTGGAAACCCGCGTGGCGCCGGGCGTGCCGACGGCGCTCGTGGACGCCGAGCAGGTGGGAGTGGTGCTCGAGAAGCTGATCTCGAACGCCATCAAGTTCTCCAACGCGGGAGGAATCGTGCGGATCGGCGCCGATCCCATGCCCGACGCTCCGAAATTCCTGCTGCTCTGGGTCCAGGATTTCGGACAGGGGATTCCCCGGGAAGCGCAGGAGCGGATCTTCGAAAAATTTGAGCAAGCCGAGGGCGTGCTGACGCGCCAGCATCAAGGGTCGGGTCTGGGGCTTTCCATCTGTCGGGGGATCGTGGAAGGGCACGGAGGCCGTATCTGGGTCAAGAGCGAGCCGGGCAAAGGCGCCACGTTTTACGCCAGCCTGCCGGCGGCGCAGTCCGCGCCGCGCCAAGCGGAAGCGGAGACTCGGACCGGGCGCAGCTCCGCAGCGCGGCACCTGGTGATGGTCGTGGATGACGACACGGACACGCGCAGCGTGATCGCGCGCATGCTCCAATCGGAGGGCCACTTCGTGGTCGAGGTGAGCAATGGAAGCCAGGTGGCGGAGTTGGCCATGCGTCACCGCCCGGAAGTCATCACACTGGACATGATCATGCCCGGAGTGGACGGGCTGGAGGTTTTGCGCCGCCTGAAAGGAAACGAAAAGACGCGGTCCATCCCGGTGGTGTGCATCTCGATTTCCGACGATTTGTCTCCCCTGGCGCTGGAACTGGGAGCGGCGCAGTTTATTCGCAAGCCCCTGGAGGCCAAGAAGCTCCTGGATGCCATTGAAAGGGTCTGCCAGACCCCGGCAGGCCAGGCGGGATAGGACCGACCGGCGCGAGAGGAAATGGAATGGCGATTCGCAAAGTGTTGCTGGCCGAAGATGAGGAAGACATCCGCAAGGTTGCGCAAATCAGCCTGCAGTTTCGCGGAGGCTGGGAAGTGGCCCTGGCCAACAATGGGGAAGAATGCCTGGCGAAAGCCGCCAGCGATCCCCCGGACGTGATTTTGCTCGATTGCATGATGCCGAAGCTGGACGGCTATGAAACCTGCCGACGGCTCAAGCTGGACCCGTCCCTGCGACACATTCCGGTGATTTTCCTGACGGCGAAGGCGCAGGAAACCGAGGTGAAAAAGGGACTGTCGCTCGGGGCGGTGGGATACCTGATCAAGCCGTTCAATCCGATGAGCCTGGCCGCGGAAATCAGCCAGATTCTGGAAAGACAGGCCGAAGGAAACGCATGACAACTTCTGCGAGGAGCCCTGTGGAGACGTTCCGCAATCCGGAAACTCACCCGCTGAACTACGCGGAGATGGTCCTGGACTACTCCCCCAGCGGAATCGTGGTCACGGATTTGGAATGGCGAATCCGCTACGCGAATCGCACGCTCCTGCGCGCCGTAGGCTGTCCGGAAGAGAATCTGCTCGGGGAACATCTGCTGGTGGCCGTGAGCAAGATCCCCCATCAGGGCGCGCTGGACGACCTGATGCATTACCTGGCGCGGTGGACCAGCACTCCTCCCGACAAGCTCGATTCCCGGATCGTGCCGGTGAAGCTCAGCGAGCGGAAATTCGTTCGCGTGCGCGCGATGCCGTTTCACGCTCCCGGCGCTCCCGCGGGCTATTATCTGACGTTTACGGACGCCACGAAGGAGGGGGATGTGGACGAGATGAAGAGCGATTTCATCTCGGTTGCTTCCCACGAAATGCGCACGCCGATGACGTCCATCAAGGGCTCCATCGAGCTGCTGCTGGGCGGGTACGCCGGAGAATTGCCGGCCGAATCCACGGAGCTGCTCGGCATCTGTCTGACGGCCGTGGACCGGCTCATCCGTCTGATCAACGACCTGCTGGACATTTCCAAGATCGAGTCGGGCAAGATGGAATTGCACCTCGCGCGCCTGAACGTGACCGACTGCGTGCACAAGTCCATGCGCAGCCTGCGGTCGCTCGCCGAAGTGAACAAAGTAACGATTCGCGCCGAACCGGAAGAGCGGCTCCCGGAGGTGATGGCGGACCGGGACCGCTTGGAACAGGTCATTACCAATCTGCTTTCCAATGCCTTGAAGTACTCGCCGTCGGAAAAAGACGTCCGGGTTCGCGTGGCGGCCGTGGATAACTCGGTGCGCGTTTCGGTCTCCGACGAGGGTCCGGGAATCCCTCCCGACCAGCTCGGCAAGGTCTTCGACCGGTTCCAGCAATTGGCAGGAGCTAAGAAAGGCACCGGCCTCGGACTGACGATTGCCCGCGCCCTGGTGGAACAGCATCGCGGCCGCATGTGGGTGGAAAGCGAACTGGGACACGGCACCAGCTTCTACTTCGAAATCCCCGCGGCTGGCGGGGAATAGGTATTGGTTAAAGATAGGAGAATCTGAATCTGGCCCCAGAAGAGCAGCGAAAAAGCCCACGCGCGACTCTGCTGGCGCAAGTGGAGTGCAAGACCACGGAGGATTATTGTCTGGGCCGATTGCACGACATTAGCGAGAGCGGGGTCCTGCTGGTAACGCTGGAGACGTTCGAGTCCCAAACCGAGGTCGTGCTCCGTTTCCATCTTCCGCCGTATCCTGCGGGCATCTTCATCGAGTCGAAGGGAGTGGTTGTTCGTGTACGAGCGGGAGACTACATGGGAATTGAGTTCTTGCTGCTCACCGACGCACAGCGGAATGCCATTAGGAAGTTTGTCCAGCAGGCCTGGGAACCAAACGTCTGACGACGTGCGGCGGTCTAGACATCTCGGAGAGGGGGGTGGAGGCTTCCCCGCGCATCCGGTGCTCGGCTAACGGCGACCTGGAATCCGTAACCGGCTTCCCAATCGTATCCGTGACGCCGGGCCAAACGGGTTGCAACCTGTTTCCCCCCTCCAATCCCCCCACCAATTTCGTCTGGATGCGCTACGCGCGCCTCGAATTCCAC